>NZ_JBEOOQ010000009.1:0-117674 GCF_040309305.1 Pseudoalteromonas sp. RB2-MNA-CIBAN-0110
TTATTTAACTCTCTGAGTAGTTCGTGCCTCGCTATGCGTTGGCGTTTCCCGTCTCAGTGGGGTCGCATTATAGGGAGATCCGAAAACAGATCAACCCTTTTTTGAAGAAAACTTGAAATAATGTGCTGTTCGCACATATTTGCATCGAAATGGTTACTTTAAACACTAAAAAGGCCCTGATGGGCCTTTTTAATTAGTTTACTATGAGCTTCCACCCAAGTTTACCTTGCTGTTTAGACTCTTGTTGTAGTTCGCTGGCCATTAATGGATGATCTTTTAACCAGTTACTTTCAAACTTAAGGTCTAACACTTCATTTTTAGCAGTTAACTCAAACATAGGCAGTACATCATCTTGTCTGCGCATTGATAAGATGACTGCTATCCGTAGTAATCTCACTATATATTGCGCCAATAGACTATTTACGCCGAGTGAATTAAAACAGCCTTTTGGAAAATCAGAACGATGCGCATCTGCTACCGCTACTATTAATTTATGCTCTGACTGTGAAAAACCAGGCATATCGGTATTTTCCAAAATATAAGCGGTGTGTTTATGGTACTGCTTATATTCTATTAGTAATCCAATCTCATGAAGCTGCGCTACCGCTTTTAATAGTGGTAACCCATTTAAACTTTCAATTGGCCAATCTTTATCAATACTTACCGCTAACTGCATAGCCAAGCTTGAAACTCGACACGCTTGTTTTTGATCAACGTGATAACGACTCATAAACCCATCAACTGTGCGTTTACGAATGTCGTTATTATGAAACTCCGGAACCATGCTATATAAAACACCTTCACGCAGTGCTCCACCCGCCAATCCCATTTTTTCTATTTCAAGAGATTCAAATAGTGCGATTAAGATTGCGAGCCCTGATACAAATACCAGTCGACGGTCTTCACTTAATCCAGGAAGGTCTAGCGCTGAAATAGTGCTAAATGCAATTGCTTGCTCTTTTATAGTGTTGAGCTTTTCAAGCGTAAGTAAATCGTCAAGATTTTGAGCGACCATAATTTCTTGAATTGCTTGCACTGTGCCAGAAGCACCAGATGCAATTTGCCATCCCGCTGTTTTATATTCTGGAGAAATTTCATCAATGACTGTACGAGCTGCTTTTATGGCTGCGTTAAAGTTACTCTTACTTAATTGGCAGTCTTTGAAATAGCGTTCAAGATAGGTAACACACCCCATATTGAGGCTTTTGTAATGTAAGGCATCAAATACTTTACCAATTACAACTTCGGTACTTGCACCACCAATATCAATAACAAGCTGTTTGCCAGTACAAGATGAAGTATGAGCAACACCTTTATAAATTGTACGCGCTTCTAATTCTCCGCTAATAACATTAATGTTATGGCCAAGAATCTTTTCTGCATGATTTTTGAATACTTCGGCGTTAGTTGCTAACCGTAAGGTGGCTGTTGCTACTATGGTGATGTTTTTATCTGGGATATCTTGTAGACGCTCAGCAAAAAGGGCAAGGCATTCCCAGCCTCGCTGCATTGCTTCAGTGCTCAATACGTTATCTTTATCAAGCCCTGCGGCTAATCGGACTTTGCGTTTAACACGTCCAATTGTTTGTAGACCGCCAGCAATTGATTTGGCTATAAGCATATGAAAGCTATTTGAGCCCAAATCAATAACTGCGTACACATTTTTTTGCGGTTTAAGTTGCCCCACCGTTCAAAAACCTCTAGTTACTACTACTTATACAAACGGTCGTTTACGACCGTCCTTTTTGGTAACTATTATTTGGGCGACGTCCGCTGTTATTACTACGGTTACGTGGACCTGTTGAATAGTTGCGCTTTCTTTGAATAATAGGCTGAGTTAAATCATCTAGCAATGCTGTTTTATCATAATGTGATAAAGGAATGCTGTGCTCTATATATTCTTCAATTTCATGCAGGTTATATGCATATTGCTCACATGCAAAACTAATTGCGTGGCCTGATGCACCAGCGCGGCCAGTACGACCAATACGGTGAACATAATCTTCACAATCGTCAGGTAAATCAAAGTTAAATACATGACTTACTTCTGGAATATGAAGACCACGCGCTGCAACATCAGTCGCAACTAAAAAGTCTAAGTCGCCTTTGCTAAACTGCGCTAATATAGTTTGGCGTTTTTTCTGGTTAACATCACCAGTAAGCATACCTACACGATGACCGTCTGACTTAAGCCAAGCATATACTGTTTCACAACTGTGCTTGGTATTTGCAAACACGATTGCTTTCTCTGGCCATTCTTCTTCAATTAAGGTTAACAACAGCTTAATTTTATCTTCTTGCGAAGGATGAAAGAGCTCTTCTTGAATACGTTTACCCGTTTTAACGTCAGGTTCAATTTGAACATGTTCTGGGTTTGTCATGTGCTCAAAAGCTAATTCTTGTACGCGATACGATAATGTGGCAGAAAATAATAAGTTTAAACGCTTTGATGTATCTGGCATACGATCGAACATATAGCGAATATCTTTGATAAAACCTAAATCGAACATACGATCAGCTTCGTCAAGCACGACTACCTCAATTTCATTAAGGGTGTAACAGCCTTGCTTATACAGATCAATTAGACGACCTGTAGTACCAATTAAAATATCAACGCCTTTTTCTAGTTGTGCACGTTGTTTTTCGTAATCTTCGCCACCATATACTAAACCTAAGTTAAGATTACAGTGCGGCGCTAAAATTTTAGCATCTTTGTGTATCTGAATCGCAAGCTCCCGAGTAGGGGCCATGATCAGGGCTCTTGGATGTTTACTAGGTGCTTTGCTAGATTGTAATAACCGATGGCACGTGGCAGTTAAAAACGCCAACGTTTTGCCTGTACCTGTTTGAGCTTGGCCCGCGATATCGCGTCCATCACAAATAAAAGGTAGGCATTTTGCTTGAATAGGTGTGCAATATTCAAACCCATTCTCGGTTAAACCGGCAACCACTTCCGGTGCGATAGCAAAGTCTGAAAACTTTTTATCGGTTAAATGTGTCTTAGTCATAGCGTTTAAGCATAACGTTTAAACTTGCAATAAGAAACAAGAGTGTTTAAATACGCACTAAATATTTCGCCTAACTAAATCGGAGAGCGCAATGAGCGAGAAAATAATCCAAATTACTGACGATAGCTTTGAAGCTGACGTATTACAATCTGACAAACCAGTACTAGTAGATTTCTGGGCTGAATGGTGTGGACCTTGTAAAATGATCGCCCCTATTCTTCACGAAGTTGCTGATGAATACGACAGCCGTGTGACTGTTGCTAAATTAAACATTGACCAAAATGCTGGCACACCGCCAAAATTTGGTATTCGTGGTATCCCTACTTTACTTCTTTTTAAAGATGGCCAAGTAGCTGCAACGAAAGTAGGTGCTCTTTCAAAAACTCAACTTATTGAGTTTTTAGAAAACAACATCTAACTGTAAGCTAGAACAATAAAAAGGGCTTTTTGCCCTTTTTTAAATTTATTTTGTATAAAGACTGGACGCTTTGCCAGTGAACTGCTAGTTTATAAAGCCAACTAATCCTTAGTTATATTCAACAAACCTCACTCAACGATCAAAGCGATTTTGAGTATGACAACTGTAATAAAGAACCCACCAATATGCATTTACGCGAATTAAAAGACAAGTCCATTAAAGAGCTTGTAGACTTAGCTGAGTCCATGGGGCTCGAAAACGTAGCCCGCTTAAGAAAGCAAGATATCATTTTTGCCATTCTTAAATCCCATGCCAAAGGCGGAGAGAATATCTTCGGCGGCGGTGTATTAGAGATTTTACAAGATGGTTTCGGCTTCTTAAGATCATCAGAAGCCTCTTACTTAGCTGGCCCAGATGACATTTATGTTTCACCTAGCCAAATTCGCCGTTTCAGCATGCGTACTGGCGATTCAATTTCAGGTCTTATTCGTCCACCTAAAGACGGTGAACGTTACTTTGCTTTACTTAAAGTAAATGAAGTTAACTTTGATAAACCTGAAAACTCTCGAACTAAAATTCTTTTTGAAAACCTTACCCCATTACATGCAAACGAACGTTTTCGCATGGAACGTGGTAACGGCAGTAAAGAAGATATTACAGCCCGTGTACTTGATTTAGCATCTCCTATTGGCCGCGGCCAACGTGGTTTGTTAGTAGCTCCGCCAAAAGCGGGTAAAACAATGCTACTTCAAAATATTGCACAATCAATTACGCACAACCATCCTGATGTAACATTAATGGTTTTACTTATTGATGAACGTCCGGAAGAAGTAACAGAGATGCAACGCCTAGTTAAAGGTGAAGTTATTGCATCAACGTTCGATGAACCAGCTTCTCGTCACGTACAAGTTGCCGAAATGGTTATCGAAAAAGCAAAACGCCTAGTTGAACATAAAAAAGATGTTGTTATCTTATTGGATTCAATCACTCGTTTAGCACGTGCTTATAACACCGTTATTCCTTCATCAGGTAAAGTACTTACTGGTGGTGTTGACGCTAACGCATTACATAAACCTAAGCGCTTCTTTGGTGCTGCACGTAACGTTGAGGAAGGTGGTAGCTTAACAATCATAGCTACAGCTCTTATCGATACTGGCTCTAAAATGGATGAAGTTATCTACGAAGAGTTTAAAGGTACTGGTAACATGGAACTTCACCTTAACCGTAAAATTGCGGAAAGACGTGTATTCCCAGCTATCGACTTTAACCGCTCAGGTACTCGTCGTGAAGAATTACTAACAAAACCAGATGAACTTCAAAAGCTTTGGATTTTACGTAAAATTGTTCATGACATGTCAGAAATTGATGCAATGGAATTCTTAATCGATAAACTATCGATGAGCAAAACCAATGATGAATTTTTTGATTCGATGAGACGCCAATAAAAGCGTTTTAATTGAATAAAAAAGCGCCTTAGGCGCTTTTTTTATGTCTGGATTAAATACAGTTTAACTTTCATTATACTTTTTAAGTACATCCTGCAGCGTATCAACGAGCGCTTTAAAGTCATTTGCACTGCTTTTTTTGCTTCTGCGTAGAAGTGCTCTGTCTAAATTTTTAGCCGATTGCGCAATTTCATCCAAACCAAACATTTGTGCAGCCCCTAAAATGCGATGGCTATCTTTTTGTAGCGCATCTAAATCTTCGCTTATAAAATGCTGCGCAATCGTTTCACTCTCCAAAGCAAAGCTCTGCTTGAAACTAATCACAAGATCGCTCATATCAACTTCATTTTGCTTTGTAATTGGCTGATCTTCTGCATTATGTAGGTGACTAGAAAGCGCTTTATAAAATGACTCTTTGTCTATCGGTTTACCTAAGTAACCAGTAAACCCTAACTCTAAATAACCATCTACTTCATGACTCATAGCATTTGCTGTTAAAGCAAAAATAGGTCGCTCAAAACCACATTGTTTTAATAGCTGAAAAGCAGAACGCCCATCCATTACTGGCATTTGAATATCGAGCAATACCAAATCTGGATATTCTTTTAAGCACTGTTCTACCGCTTGCTCACCATTTTCAACAGCAATAACCTCGAGTCCCATTGAGCGTAAATAACGACTTATTAACCTACGATTATCAGGATGATCCTCCGCAAGTACGACACGACCTGCCAATTGCTTATTTGCCTTAGGAGCACTTTGAGTTTCAATCATGCTCTGCGATTTATTTACTTCTGCGCACGGTAAAAAGAACGAAAACTGACTGCCCTTTTTGTATTCGCTTTGTACGCTGATATAACCACCCATCATCGCAGCTAATTGTTGCGATAAGCTAAGGCCTAACCCTGTACCACCAAAGCGACGGCTAATGCTGTTATCAGCTTGGCTAAAGCATTCAAAAATAAGCTTTAACTGTTTAGAGCTCATACCAATACCGGTATCTTTTACAATAATAACTAGTCCTTGCTCACTCTTATTTAATGCAATAATGATCTGCCCAGAATGAGTAAACTTAATAGCATTTGCACATAAGTTTATAAGAATTTGCTTTACGCGTATTAAATCCAGCTTAGTGTAAAACTCATTACCCACTTGATTGTCTAAAATAAGATGTAGGTTTTTTGCTTTTGCTTGGGTGATAAACATTGCGTGCACATCATTTACCAGCTCTACAATATCAAAGCACGAAATATTTAACTCTAATCTATTGGCTTCAATTTTACTTAAATCGAGTACATCATTTATTAAGCTTTTTAAATGGTCACTGTGACGCTGAATTACTCTTAATTCATCTTTAAGTGACTCAGGCTCATATAATTCATTAATTAAAGCATCTGTTTGCCCTAAAATAGCCGTTAGTGGAGTGCGAATTTCGTGACTAATATTAGCCAAAAACTGGCTTTTAACATCGTTGGCTTCTCTCAGCTCTTGTGCAATTGCCTGCAATTCTGCAGTACGTTGCGTAACTTGTTCTGTTAACTGCTGCTTAGCGCGTTTTTCTGCACCACGGCGATAAAGCGCAATACCAGTTACGACAACTAAAAGTAATAGTAAAAAAGAGAATAAAGTAAGCTGAGAACGCTGCGACATTTTTAGCTCTTGCACACGGCGATCTTGTTTAAGTTTTTCTATCTCTTGGTTTAATTGCGTTGCTTTAAATTGATGCTGAAGTACCGCTAGTGCATTTATAATTGCCGTACTTCTGAGCTTTCGCAACTCACTAATATATTTTTGTTGCAAAGCCATTGCGCTTGAATAATCGCCTTTACTGGCTTCAAGAAGTGCTTTGGCCCCCAAGCTCTCTCTAATTATTCGCTCACTACCATATTCATGAGCAAGTAAAATTGCTCTATCTAAATTTATTTGCGCCTCTTCTAAGTTGCCCTTAACAAACTGAATTTTAGCCAGCGCATGTAGCGCATTAAGCTCTAAATTATGGTTATCTATTTTAAGGGCGTAGTACTCACCTAATTTAGCTTGCTCGTACGCTTCATCCACTTTTTTTAATACTAAATTAGTATTTGCTAGGTTTGTATATTGTGTAGATAACTTATTGTAATCATTAGCTGAAATATAATAGCGTAGCGCTAGCTGATAATAATGCAGTGCTAAGTCAAATTGATTACTCTCCATATGGGCAACACCCATATTGTTATATACCTGCGCAATACCGCTTTTATCATCTAATCGTTGATAAACCTTAAGTACATCTTGATAAAGACCAAACGCACTATCGTAGCGTGATAAGCGTATATAAACGCCTGCTATATTAAGTAGTATATCGGTTTTATCTTGCTCACTGCCGTACGCCTCGTAGATAGCTTTTGCTTTTAAATAAAACTCTAGGGTATCGCCTAGCTTATTCATATTAAAATAGGCCAAACCAATATTATTTAATAAGTTTGCCTGCTCTAGTAATTGCTTATTCTTTTCTGCTAATGCTAGGGTACGGGTATATTCAATAATCGCTTTTTGAAATAAGCCTTGATAAAAAAGTACAACACCTTGCATTTTAATTGCACGAAAGTGCTCATCAGGGAAGAAAGTATCCGAAGTATGTTGTTCAAGTAATTTAAAGTAATGTAATGAGTCTTTAAAATTATCAACCGATAACGCAGTATTACCCAATGCCGAATAAACAGCGACACGCTCTTTTTTGGAGGCATTTTTATTAGCAAGTAGCATGTTTGCTAATTGTAATTTAGGCTCCCACTGCACTTCGTTTTTGAATTGCTCAAATAACGAATCATTATTTTGGGCATAGCTAGGAGCTATTAGTACACAGCATATAGTAAATAAGAGGCATTTTAACTTGCCCAGCATAATTTTAATCCTTCAAACCGTTACTTATATCAGTGTAATCTTTATTGAAGATACACCAACTACTAGGGCCTAAACAATGCTTAACCCACTGATTGATGAGATTTTTGAGCTAATACTAACAAAGCAGGTTTGGCAAGTTCATACTTTAGCAGCAGAACTGACAAACCGCAGCGCTATGACCACTCTCGATAAAAGTCCTGAACGTGATTTATTTAAACGTAACTTTTTAATCATGAATGCACTGTACCAACTGCAGGCACAATTACGCCCTCAGAGTTTACTCATTTCAGCTCTGCATATCGAGCTTTTAGAAAAAGGAGATAATAGTTTAGTAACAACAAGCGAAAATTTGCGAGATTATTATTTAGATTGGCATAATTACGATACCAGTGAAGAGCAGATTGATGAGCTTTTAAATAGCTTTTGGCGTCAGTTTAAAACGACATCACCACAACAGACTTTAGATGAAAATGAATTTAAAGCATTGGCTTTAGAATGGAAGTTACCTGAAAATTTCACTCTTAAAAATGTTCAAAAGCGCTGGAGACAACTTGCATTACAAGTGCACCCAGATAAACCAAATGGCTGTGAAGTTGAGTTTAAAAAAATACAAACACAATACGAGCAGCTAAAGGTAGCTGCTCGTTAATCTATTAATTTAGAAGTTTAAATTAACGAGTAAGGCGACGTGCGCGTATTTTACGCCCTTTAATATTGCCTTCGGTTAATTTACGAAGCGCAGGTTTTAATGAGTTACGCTCAACAGCAACAAACGCTACGTTATCAAGTACGTTAATTTTACCCACCTGACGACCTGCAACCCCATCTTTACCCGTTAAAGCACCTAAAATATCACCTGCACGTACTTTTTGTTTTTTACCTGAATCAATCATCAAAGTAACCATTTCAGGGCGGTACGGTGGCTTGTCTAATAAATTAAATGGTGGCATTTGCTCTGGAGTAATATCACGTTCGTAATGTTCGCCTATTTGAGCAATTTTAAACGCTTCTGCTTCACCGTAAATAGAACATGCAATGCCCTTTTTACCAGCGCGACCTGTACGACCAACACGATGCACATGTGTTTGCGTGTCATGTGCTAAATGGTAGTTAATCACCATATCCATGTCGTCAATATCTAAACCACGTGCAGCAACATCGGTTGCAACAAGTATTGAAGCACTTTTATTTGAAAAGTGAATTAACGTACGTTCACGATCGCGCTGTTCTAAATCACCGTGTAGCGAAACAGCACTAAAGCCTTCATCAGCTAAATCGTCACACACTTGTTGTGTTTCTACTTTAGTATTACAAAATACAACACAGCTTTGTGGTGTAAATTTAAGTAATAATAATTTTAGCGTTGGGTAGCGCTGCTTATTATTATCCATTTTGTAGAAGTACTGCTTAATTGTGCTTTTGGCTTGCTCTTCTTCTACTTTAACCATTTCTGGATTTTTAAGTACACGCTTAGCAATTGCTTCAATAGCTCTTGGGAATGTTGCACTAAATAACAATGTTTGACGATTTTGTGGAATGCGCTCAATAATTGCATCAAGTGTATCTTGAAAACCCATATCAAGCATTTGATCGGCTTCATCAAGTACCAATGTTTCAACATCATCTAAACGTAAAGTACCTTTACGAATATGGTCATCAACACGCCCAGGTGTGCCAACAATAATATGCGCGCCATGTTCAAGCGAGCCTATTTGTGGACCAATTGATACACCGCCACATAACGTTAATATTTTAATGTTATGGATACCGCGCGCTAATTTACGCATTTCAACCGCAACCTGCTCGGCAAGCTCACGAGTAGGACACAAGACTAAAGATTGAATACGAAAGCGTTTTACGTTTAATTTAGCTAACACACCCAAGCTAAACGCAGCAGTTTTACCTGAACCGGTTTTTGCCTGAGCAATGATGTCTTTACCAGCAAGTACAGGCGGTAAACTTTGCGCTTGTACAGGTGTCATATGCGCATAACCAAGTGTTGATAAATTATCAACGAGTCCAGCTGGTAAAGCCAAAGATGAAAAAGCAGTTGAAGTCACAGTAAGTTCCATAGCAATAAAAATAACGTGGGGGAAAGCCCCACTAAATATGCTGCTAATAATAGCAGAATTCGTAATTAGCAACCATTAACAAACACATAATAAAGTACGTTAACAAAAGGTGTTGAAAATGATAGTAGTTTGCATTAAGATCGCGATTGTTTTTTACATATCACTGCTGGAAGCAAACAATGAAACTGAATTCTCTTTACATAGCACTATTAGCAAGCATTACAACAAACACATACGCAAACACTACTGACCTTGAGCGTATAGAAGTAAAAGGTAGCTACTTTAACGATTACAAAGTAGATAACGCTAATGGCGCAATGAGAACATCAGCTTCATTACTTGAAACCGCACAATCTGTAACCGTAATAACCGACACTATTATTAGCGAACAGCTTGCCACTACACTTGGCGAAGTACTCACAAATGACGCAAGCTTAACTGCAGGCTCACAACAACGAAATCGTGAGGTATTTAACTTACGCGGCTTTGAGCTGAGCTCATCGACAGGTTATTTACGCGACGGTCATCAGCATTGGTCGCACTACCAACAACCAATCGAAATTTTGCAGCAAGTTGAAGTAATTAAAGGCCCATCGAGCATCTTATATGGTCAATCAGGTCCGGGTGGCTTGGTGAACATGGTTACTAAAAAGCCTACAGCACAAACATTATTTAATGCCAGTGCCGATGTAGACCAACATGGCTCAACGCGCTTTATGGTTGATGCTGCTGGTGCCTTGACTGAATCTGAAGATTTACGTGCTCGTGGTATTTTAGTTAAACAAGATGTTGATTACTGGCGTGAATACCAAAACGGTGAAAACCGCGAGCGTGACCGTTTTTTAGGTGCTTTAGTTGTAGATTACGATATTAGCGACAACGCATTAGTACGTGTGCATTACGACCGCACAGACGACGAAGCAGGTTTAGATACTGGTGCATGGATAGACGACAATGCCAATGTAATTGGTGATGATAAAACAATCCGTGATATGTCTTGGGCGTTTACCGATATAACCGTAGAAAACCTAGGTGTAGACCTAGAAGTATTTTTAACCGATAACTGGCAAGTAAAGCTTGGCTATAACGAACAAACATTTGAACGCCAACGCTTTGAGTCAGCACCGCGTATGCCAGGTGGCTTTGCTGAAGGCGATAGTTATGAATCTCGCCCTTATGATCGCTTTGACGATTGGCAATTTAAAACTGCATTTATTGATTTTATTGGTGAATTTAAAACAGGTAGCTTACAGCACCAATTTTTAATTGGCGCAAACTCGCTTGATTATTACTACGGACAGCGCCGTACCTCTGCCGACTATTTTGATTTTTCTGCAGGACAAGCAGAACCATCTCGTCCATCAGTAAGCTATAAAACAGATGATACAGTAAGCGAAACTGAATACGACTACTACGGAATTTACGTTCAAGACTTAATTTCGTTCTCGCCTGAGTGGCAACTATCATTGGGTGGTCGTTACGACAAACAAAATAGCACAGGAAATGATAACGAGTCATTTGTACCAAAAGTAGGTGTGCTTTATCACCCAAATGCTTCTGCAACTATATACGCTAGTTACTCAGAAGGTTTTGAGCCTCAAGGTAGTGAAACACTGATTGATGAAACAGATGTAAATAACGGCATGAAATTAGATGCTGTTACATCTAAGCAAAGAGAGATTGGTATTAAATGGCAGTTATTTGATGACCGCCTAATGCTTACCAGTGCTATTTTTGATATTAGCAAAGAAGGTACTCTTGTTAGCGAACAACTTGAGACGCCTATTGGCTCATTCACAAGTGAAACAAACCAAGTGGGTGAACAACGCCACAAAGGTGTTGAAGTAAGCGCACAAGGTGCCGCTACTGACCGCTTATTTGTTATGGCATCAACTATGTATCTAGATGCTAACTTTGAACGCGATGAAGTATTGGAAGGTAAACGCCCTACCGATGCACCAAAATGGTCGGCATCACTTTGGACGCGTTATGAATTAAATGACGCCATTGCACTTAATGCTGGTGCATTTTACGAAGGTGAGCGCTTTGCCGATAGCAACAATACAATTACTAAAGATGCATATACGCGTGTTGATGTAGGTGCCACTTATAAGTTTAACTTAAGTAATACCGATATTAACTTACGCCTTAACATCGAAAACTTATTTGATAAAAGCTATTTAGGTGGTGGCGGCACTAGTAATGTAACTGTTGGCGAGGGTACAAATCTTCGTTTAGCAGCGCAATTTAGCTTTTAAATAAATGCCTTAAATAACAGTGTTAAAATATAGCCCGCGTACATTTACGCGGGCTTTTTTTATATCTAAACGTTTATACCTAACAGCATTAAACCTATTACAAAGCCTATTCATCTCATCTATTTTTTATCATGTTTGTTACATGCTCTAATAGCGCTAATTATTAAAAAGGCCTACCAAAATGAAAAAATTAATTACCGCACTGCTGCTTACTAGCAGTATGGCTGCAAACGCTAACAGCGCCGAATTTACCCAAAAGCAATTACAACAAGTAGACGAAGTGCGCACCTCTGCACTAAATAGTGATTTAAGCTATAAATTGCTAGAGTCATTAACAACTGAAGTTGGTCCTCGCTTACCCGGCACTGAAAACGATAAAAAAGCAGTGGCATGGGCTCAAGCCAAATTTAATGAACTGGGCTTTGATAAAGTATGGCTAGAAAAAGCCACGTTTCCTGAATGGCGTCGTTATAGCGAAAGCGGAAAAATACTAACACCAAGCGAGCAACCACTGCACTTAACTGCATTAGGTAACAGTATAAGCACGCCAAAAGATGGGATTACAGCGCCGGTTGTATTATTCGAAACACTTGATGAATTAAAAGCCGCACCGGCGAACAGTTTAAAAGGTAAAATTGCATATATTAATTACCGCATGAACCGCGACATAGACGGGAATGGTTACGGGCCGGCTGTAAAAGCACGCGGTACAGGCGCTATAGAAGCGTCTAAAAAAGGCGCTGTTGCCTACATGATGCGCTCGGTTAGTACCGGTCATCATCGTTTTGCACACACTGGCGGTAGTTACTATAAAGAAGGTGTTACAAAAATACCTAACGTAACAATTGCTAACCCAGATGCAGATCAAATAGCACGCTTAGTCGCTTTAAATAAAGACGTATCGGTAAATATTAATGTGCAAACCGAAAGCCTTGGTGAAGGCACTGGTTATAACGTTATTGGCCAATTTAATGGTACCGAAAACCCTGAGCAATATGTATTAATTGGCGGGCATTTAGATTCTTGGGACTTAGGGACTGGCGCATTAGATGACGGCGCAGGCGTTGCACTAACAATGGCAGCCGCTAAACATATTAGCGATGTAAAACGTCCTAAGCGCAGTATTCGTGTGGTACTTTTTGCAGCTGAAGAGCTAGGTCTTTGGGGTGCAAAAGCTTATTTTGCAGAGCATAAAAACGAGCTAAGCAATATTGTTGCAGCCGCTGAGTCTGATTTTGGCGCCGATGTTGTATATGCTTTTGAATCGAACGTAAGCGCAGAGTCACTTCCTGTAGTTCGCGCTATAGCAAAAGAACTTGCGCCGTTAAATATTGAGCACATTGGTAAAAACCAAGCGAATGGTGGCCCCGATCTAATTCCACTTAAAGCAGCAACGTCAGCGCCTATTTTTGAACTTGCTCAAGATGGAACAGATTACTTTGATTACCACCATACAGCTGACGATACGCTTGATAAAGTAACACCTGCTAAGCTTCGTCAAAATACCGCTGCATACGCTGTATTTGCTCTAATGGCTGCCGATGCAAAAACCACTATCAAGCCTAAAGCTCACAATAAGTAATAACAGACATACTTACTTACAGTTTGTAGCTTTAACTAACACGCTCCTTGTTTTACCTTTAGGTAATTAAACAAGGAGCGTGCTTTATGTTACTTTTCAACACGAGTGAATCATTTCCACATTTTGTACAAATAACACGCTGCCCTCACTGCCAGAGCGACGCCTACCATTTAGTAAATAAAAGCCGCTATTTACGATTTAGCATTTTACCTATGCTTGCCTTAAAATTAAGCTATAAACGCGAGTGCTATCAATGCGGAAAAAGCGAACCTGTTAAAATACCGCAACTACCGTTAATAGAAAAACTAAGCCTACCTAAATACTTTATTGGCGTATTTTTATTGCTTTGGATTGTTTCGTTTTTTTATCAACAACACCTTGATACCGAGACTCAAAAGCAAAGCTATTTGAATACACCTAAAATATATGACACCTACTTAGTACACGCCGACAAATTTACACACGAACCCTGGATCCTAACCAATTTAAGAATTGCTCAAGTTTTAAGTTTTGATAAGCAGTTTATTACCTTTCAGACAAGCAACTACAGCTATAAACGTAATAATAGTATTACCTTGGCAATGCGTACCAGCCAACTAATTCAAGACAATTACTTCTCCACTAAAACAATCACCCTCCCTCGTGATGAAGTAAAGCGTTTGTATAAAGACGAAGCTATTTATGATGTGCTGCGACCTTATGCCAACAGCCTTTATGGCGGGTTTGTGATGTTTCCTCCCAAACCTAAGCCACTATATAAAGGTTTAAAACTCGATAAAAACAATCAACAAGGCATTATTTATTTTAAAGATAAGTTGTTTTTTGAAGCATTTAATAGCTTTAAGCTAGCTGCTGAAGCGGGTTCTCAATGGGGGCAATTAAATTTAGCGCAAATGTATCGTGATGGTCAGGGAATAGCTCAAAATTATCAACAGGCTATTTATTGGTATAAAAAGGCCATTGAGCAAAAAAATACTAAAGCACAATTTGAATTAGAATCGCTTTGTAAAATAGCTAACTGTGAATGAGTGAATTTAAATATAGCTGGCGCAACAAGTACGCCAGCTATAAACTATTTTTTAAATAACTTTGTATAACTTACATGTATAAGCACAACAACTAAGCCGGCAATAACACCTAGCAAACCATCAAACAAGAGAGGCGCTAATACTTCTCCTGTGCCGCCAGCAACAGACTGAGCATAGCTTGTTACATCCACTTGAGTATGATGCAGTAACTCAACACCATGCACTAAAATCCCGCCGCCTACTAAAAACATTGCAATGGTGCCCGCAAATGCTAAAAACTGCATCAACCTAGGCGCTGCTGCGAGTAAGCCTTTACCAAGTAACTCTTTAAATTTATTAGCTGACACTTTAGATTGGTTGAGTAAATAAAGCCCGGCATCATCCAGCTTTACAATACCGGCCACTAAGCCATAAACGCCAATCGTCATTATAATTGCGATAACACAAAGCACTAAAGCTTGGTTAAGTAATGTAGCGCCTGCCACAGTGCCTAAAGTAATAACAATAATTTCGGCAGAAAGAATAAAGTCGGTTCTTATTGCCCCTTTTATTTTTTGTTTTTCATACTCAACTAAATCTAATTTTTCATCTTCATCTACCACTTCATTGTGATGAGGCAAAAACTTAGCAAATACTTTTTCAGCTCCCTCAAAACACAAAAACAAACCACCCATCATTAAAAGCGGTGTTATTAACCAAGGCAGCCATACGCTTATTAATAAAGCAGCGGGTACGAGTATCGCTTTATTTAAAAATGAGCCCTTTGCCACAGCCCAAACAACCGGTAATTCACGCTCTGCTGCAACACCTGTAACCTGCTGTGCATTGAGCGCTAAGTCATCGCCTAATACACCCGCTGTTTTTTTTGTTGCTACCTTACTCATTGTCGCAATGTCATCAAGTAAAGTGGTTATATCGTCTAATAACGTTAAAAGGTTAGTGCCTGCCATAAAGCTTCCGAGCTCAAAAAATATTGCTATAAACATAACGTAAAGCGCTACTTTCACCAACGGTTAATTTTGCTTTGTTATTCTTACATTAGATTAAAATTTTGCCCTGTGTTTTAACTAACTTTTAAAGAAGATGGGAGGAAAAATGAAAGTATATTTAGCATTAATCGCTATTTTACTAAGCTTAACCGCATGTAGTGATTTACAAACCAGTACTGCTTACCAATGCGATGATGAGAGCGTAAAACTCAATATCATTAATAATTCTGAAGCCGAACTTATCTTTAACAATAAAGTGCATGTACTTAATCACGAAAAAAGTGCATCAGGGAATAAATATATAAGTGAAGAGGTACTGTTTTGGGGTAAGGGAAATGAGGCCATGCTAATCATTGCTGGTAAAAAAAGACAGTGCATCAAGGTTTAACACAAAACTAACCAATAAATTACAGCAATGCTACAATAATTAAAGACCCATTATTGTGATGAAGTTATGCGTTCAATTGCGATCAAACATAAAATAATTTTAGCTTTTACAGCCATTGGTTTATTGGTGCTAACAAGTAGTGTGTTTTTTTATTGGTCATTAAACAAAATTAGCGTTAACAATACCCGAACCGAAAAATTAGCAGTTCCGGTACAACAGTTCAGTAAAGATTTAAGGCTATCATTACTGTCTATTACCAAATTTAATGCCTTAGCTTACAGCCAAGCAAACCTTGATTTACTTCAACAAAATAAAAAACAGGCGCAAGCTGAGCAACAACAATTTAGCGATATGCTCAATTCGTTAAGCACTCAACTAAATCAACAAATAACAATGCAAAATTTACTCGCCAGTACCAACGAAGGCTTTGAGCAACTGACTAAAGTAAGTGTCGCAATGTTTAGTGCTAAAGAGAGTAAGTTTGTAGCGCAAAATTCCACCATAGAATTATCAGCAACGTTTAACGAGCAACTTTACAATTTAAGTTCTAACTTACTTGATATAGAACTTTTAGAAGTGCCTGCAAAACAGCAGGCGCTACTTAATGCTATGTTTGGAACAGCGACCCGTATAGATGATTTATTGTTTAACTTAAGCAATAATATAAAAAGCATTACTCAAACTACAAGTATCAATGATTTAAATAGCCATCAGCAAGATACCCTATTTCTACTAGATAACATCCAACCTAATTTCACCTATTTAGAGCAACAAGCGCTACCCTTTAATAATGCGTTTAATGCTAAAAATTTAACGACTAAGTTTAATCAATTAAGAGAGTTACTTAACAACAATACAGGAATTTATGCCCAACAAAATAAAGTACTCAAAAGTACTATTGCTGCGGCTCAAAATTTTGAACACTTTCAACAGCAATTTATAACAACAGAAGGTCAGCTTATTGAACTTAATAAATTGGCTGATGAGCGCTTTAATGCCTTACAAACTAATGCAAAGGCCGCCATAAATACTGGGATTAGTTCTGTAGTAATTATTACGCTTGTTTTAATTATATTGATTATCGCTATCTCTATTTTTACAACTCGCGCAATGCTAAAACCGCTTAAAAAAGTAAACCGCGATTTAGCCCGAATCGCCTCAGGTGATTTATCAAAGCGAAGCCATCCGCGCAGTAAAGATGAATTTGGTACTTTGCTAAATAACATAAATAAACTCAGTGAAGACCTTACCCAGTTAATTGGCGCAATTAGTAGTGACGCCCATGAACTAGACCGCAGCGCTATTAAAACCAGTGAAAAAGGTCAGCAAATGACGGTTGTTGCACAACAGCAGTTGGAGCGAAGCGCGCAGGCAACATCGCTTGCACAAAATATGCTAACCAACTCACAAGCGGTTTATGAACAAGCAGATAAAACATCAAGTGAAATAACCAATGCATCGCAATTTGCCAATGACGTAAACAAGATTGCTAATAAAAATAGTCTAAGTATAGAAACTTTATTACAGCGCCTTGATAAAGCAGTAGGCAGCACTGAGGAACTAGCCCAACACACTCAGCTTATTGAAGCCATTGTTGAAACAATTAGCAGCATTGCCGAGCAGACCAACTTATTGGCACTCAATGCTGCAATTGAAGCAGCGCGAGCGGGTGAAAACGGACGCGGGTTTGCTGTAGTTGCTGATGAGGTTCGATCATTAGCTGCACGTACACAGACCTCGACTAGCGAAATAAACACCATGATCCAAACATTGCAACAGCACACTCAAACAACTCAAGAACACATTACCGATGGCCAACACCAAGCCAAGCAATGTGTTAAAAACAGCACTGAACTAAATAAAGCCGTAGAGCGTATTAAAAGCACATTGTTGTCTGTTAATCAGATGAGTGAGCAGATTGCTCATGCATCACATGAGCAATTGACTAACAGTAACGACATTCAACAAATAATGGCCAAGGTGACAGAGCAAGCAACCTTGAATGCCAAAAACGCGACAACCCTAGCAAGCGAAAGTGAAGACGTAAATCAACTTGCACACTCCTTAACAAGTGCCGTAGAGCGCTTTAAGTTTTAAGTGCAAGTAATGACTTGGCTTGCATGAAATGGGTATAATACTTTAACTCTTTTGCTTAATAGCGGCCCACAATGAAATATAAAGATCTACGTGATTTTATCGATTTGCTTGAAAAAAAAGGCGAACTTAAACGTATCACCCAAGAAATCGACCCGTATCTTGAAATGACCGAAATATCTGATCGCACATTGCGTGCAAAAGGTCCTGCGTTATTATTCGAAAATCCAAAAGGCTACGATATGCCGGTGCTTACCAACTTATTTGGTACACCAAAACGCGTAGCAATGGGCATGGGCCAAACAGACGTTAGCGAGCTTCGCGAAGTGGGTAAGCTACTCGCTTTTTTAAAAGAACCTGATCCACCAAAGGGAATTAAAGAAGCACTAGGCGCTATACCTATTTTTAAGCAAGTGCTTAATATGCCAGCAAAAGAAGTTAAAAAAGCGCCTTGCCAACAAGTAGTTTTAGAAGGTGATGATGTAGACTTAACTAAATTACCTATTCAGCATTGCTGGCCAGGTGATGCAGCGCCATTAATTACTTGGGGCCTTACAGTCACTAAAGGGCCTTATAAAAAGCGCCAAAATTTAGGTATTTATCGCCAGCAATTATTAGGCAAAAATAAAATAATTATGCGTTGGTTGTCGCATCGTGGTGGCGCGCTTGATTTTCAAGAATGGTGTAAAGAAAACCCAGGGCAGCCTTACCCTGTCTCGGTAGCACTAGGTGCCGATCCAGCTACTATATTAGGTGCAGTAACGCCTGTACCCGACACATTAAGCGAATATGCATTTGCTGGTTTATTACGTGGTAGCAGAACCGAAGTTGTAAAATCTATTTCCAATGACTTGCAAGTCCCTGCCAGTGCAGAAATAGTACTTGAAGGTTACATTATGCCAGGTGAAATCGCACCTGAAGGCCCTTATGGTGACCATACCGGTTACTATAATGAAGTAGATGACTTTCCAGTAATGACGGTAACTCACTTAACGCATCGTAAAGATCCTATTTATCACAGCACATTTACTGGCCGTCCGCCTGATGAGCCTGCAATTTTAGGTGTAGCGCTTAATGAAGTGTTTGTGCCGATATTACAAAAGCAATTTCCTGAAATCGTCGACTTTTATCTGCCGCCTGAAGGGTGCTCGTACCGTATGGCGATTGTAACAATGAAAAAACAATATCCTGGCCATGCTAAGCGCGTGATGATGGGAGTTTGGTCGTTCTTACGTCAGTTTATGTATACCAAGTTTGTAATTGTGTGCGATGACGATATTAATGCCCGTGATTGGGAAGATGTTATTTGGGCTATAACAACCCGAATGGATCCTGCTCGCGATACAACATTAATAGAAAACACACCTATTGATTATCTCGATTTTGCATCGCCAGTCTCTGGCCTTGGTTCAAAAATGGGAATGGATGCCACCAATAAATGGCCTGGCGAAACCACCCGCGAATGGGGCGAGCCTATTGTTATGGATAAAGACACCAAAGACCGCGTAGATGATATTTGGGAAAGCCTTAATATTCTTTAAGTGTTTATATGTAAGTACATAACAGGCTATAAAATAACCCTGCAGATATGCTAGAATCGAGTCATTCGATTGCGTATCTGCTGTTTAAAGCGCTGCTAAAAGGTAAAAAATGCAAACATTAAAAGCTGAAGTTGTAGCTATCAGCCCACTTACAGAATTTGTTCACAAAGTAATTTTAAAGCCACAACAACCTGTGACCTTTGAAGCTGGCCAATACATGCAACTCGTATTGGGCGAAAAAGACAAACGTGCTTTTTCTATAGCTAGTCGCCCTTCACAGTGCGATGCAATAGAACTGCATATTGGCGCGTCAGGTGCCGATTCGTATGCAATGCAATCGCTGGAACATTTACGAAACGCCCATACCACTGGGCAGTTAGTAGACATTGAAGCTGGCTTGGGTATTTCACAGTTGCGCCTGCAATGTGAGCGCCCTATTATTTTACTTGCCGGTGGCACTGGTTTTTCATACGCAAAATCAATGGCTGATCACTTAGCTGAAATTAAGTGCGACCGTCCTGTATTATTTTACTGGGGTGTAAAAGAAGAGTCAGCTTTATACGCACATACAGAAATGCAAACATGGGCCGATAGCCACAAAAACTTTGAGTTTATCCCTGTGGTAGAAAATCCATCTGCTAATTGGCAAGGTCACACTGGCTATGTACATAAAGCGGTAATGCAAGATATTGTATCACTTGAACCATACGATATTTATATGGCCGGTCGTTTTGACATGATAGGTATTGTCCGTGATGACTTTATTACTCATGGTGCAATTCGTGAAAACATGTACGCAGATGCATTCGCATTTATCAAATAATTGAAATTAACTTTCAGTTATGAATAAAGGCACCTAATCGGTGCTTTTATTTTATATAACAACAAATACTTAATAGTTAATAGTTAATAGTTAATAGTTAAAACCTATCAATCTCATCAATATAAACAATTTCCTAAATCCCTATCTATAAACCATACTTTGTATAGAACATCAGCGGGAGAGACCCAAATGCTAAATACAAAAGTAAAAGATTTTATGCAACGCAAGTTGCCAAATATCACACCAGATACAGAAATGACGACAGCCATAGCAGAACTACAAAAATTTAAACTACTTGGTGCACCAGTATTTGATAAAGATAAATGCCTAGTCGGATTTATATCTGAGCAAGAACTATTAAAACCACTTACGCAAAGCAGTTATTTTTGTGATGGGATGGTTAAAGTATCGCAACTTATGCAAACAAAGGTAGTGACCGTTAGCGGCGATACCAATATTATTGAGCTTGCAGAGCAAATGCAGCCCGGTAAACCAAAAAACTACCCTGTTGTAGAGGGTGTTAAAGTAATCGGCATGATCAGCCGAGCAGATGTACTTAAAGCACTTTACGATAATTACATGAGCTGCCAAACACACTAAATTACAAATACAAAAATGCCGCTTATATAAAGCGGCATTTTTAATATTCTTAAATTAACGTGCGCTAACGATTGCTGAAAGTTCTTTTTTATCGCCATCGCTTAAAAATGCTATTTCTAATGCATTTTTTTGGGCTTTTTCCATATCAGCTTGAGATAAGCCAGCTTTAGGTGCTGCAACGGTATATTCGTACTCAATTTCAATGCCTTCAACCGCAGGGTCATCAGTATTAATACACGCTAAAATACCGTGATCTAAAAACTGTTTAAGTGGGTGCTTAGCTAAATCGTTTACTGTACTGGTTTGAATATTACTTGTTAAGCACGACTCAATGCCAATACGGTTATCGCGTAAGTAATCCATTAGTTTTGGATCTTCAATAGCTTTAACGCCATGCCCTATTCGGCTTGCACCTAGCTCATTAATTGCTTGCCAAATACTTGGAGCACCGAGTGCCTCTCCAGCATGAATAGTCGAAGCTAAATAAGCATTTCGTACTTGTTTAAAGTGCTCTACAAACAACTCACCAGGAAAGCCAATTTCGTCACCGGCTAAATCAACAGCAACTAAATCATTTTTAAATGCGAGTAAAGCATCAAGCTCTTTTTGACATGTTTTTACGCCATAAGTACGCGATAAAATACCAATCAAGTTAGCTTTTATATTTGCATCCTTTGTTGCTGATTTAATACCATCAACAACCGCCTCTACAACCCCTTCTGGGTGTAAACCTTGGCTTTGTGCCATGTAGTAAGGGCTAAATCGAAGCTCTACATAATCAAGGCCTTGTGCTTGTGCATCTTCAATGTTTTCAATCGCTATGCGTCTACACGCATCGTAGTCGCCAAGTACAGTGACACCCCAATCTAACTTTTGTAAAAAAGCCATAAGGTTTGGCTCAGGGTCAATAACTTGAACATGAGGAATTAATGCCTCAACGTTATCTGCAGGTAACTCTATATTAAACTGACGACCAAGTTCTAATATGGTTTGCGCACGTACATTACCATCTAAATGACGGTGAATATCTAGCAAAGGTAATTTTCTATTGATCATAATAGCAACCCAGTTTAGTTAAATTTGCGCGCATGATACGCAGATATAGTTATTTTTCAAGTCTATATGGTTTGCGTTAAGTTTAAGCGGTCATATGTCTGCTTTTTGTGCAAAAAATAACGTTACTTATTTATTTGATAAATAATGCCAAAGAGTTTTAAAAAGCGTATTTGCATCAATAGGTTTGGTAATATAACTATTCATTCCAGAGGCTAATGCCTTTTTAACGTCATCATCATGGGCGTTCGCCGATAGCCCTATTATGGGTAAATCAATTAACCCTAAATCACAACGAATTACTTTTGTTGCTTGGAGTCCATCCATTTTTGGCATCTGAATATCCATAAGAACAATGTCGTAGCTATTTTCGGTTAGCTTTTCTATGGCTTCAAAACCATCATTAGCAATGTCGGCAATACACCCTTTTGTTTTTAAAATGGCACTGGCAACATGCTGGTTAAGTGGGTTATCTTCGACTAAAAGTAACTTATAGTTTGCGAATGATAAGGTACTTACATCTATTTCGTCGTATTGCTGTTGAATTTGATCTGCCTTTGGTAAAGGCGATATAAGCGGCAAACTAAATGTAAATGTAGAACCTTTACCTTCATAACTGACTAAATCAATTGCACCACCCATTAACTCAACCAACTTTCTGCAAATACTTAACCCTAAGCCTGTACCACCATATTGACGTGAGGTTGAGCTATCGGCTTGCGCAAACGGTTTAAACAATTGTTTTTGTGCTTCGCTACTAATACCAATACCCGTATCGTTAATACTAAAGTAAGTCATTTTTTTCGACTGCCAAATTTTCAGAGTGATCTCACCTTCCCCTGTAAATTTAACCGTATTATTGAGCAGATTCAGCAGCACTTGTTTTAAGCGGATTGGATCGGTATTAATGACCAAATTTGATGTTTTATCAAAATCGAGACTTAACTTTATTGATTTAATGTCAGCTTCAAACTGAAGTAAATTAAGCATTTCATCCGCTAAACTCGCTACGTTAATAGGCTCTTGCATTAAGTCTAGCTTGCCTGCTTCCATTTTTGAAAAGTCGAGCACATCGTTTAATACCCGCAGTAAAACACCCAGTGCTCCATCTGCTTGTTCAATGTAACTCCTTGCTTGTTGCCAATCATTCTGTTGCAGCGCTAAATAATGCAGCCCTTTTATACCGTTAATAGGGGTGCGGACTTCGTGACTCATGTTTGCTAAAAACTGCCCTTTAATATGACTCGCTTCATCTGCTTTTTGTTTTTCTTTGCGTAATGTATGCGTTTGCTTAGCCACTTGTTCGCGAATTTGTATGTTTGTACCTGTAACTGAAATCAAAAATGTAATCAGTAACCACACAAACAACATACCTACTATTTGTGCAAGCCAATACATTAACCAAGACGTTCTAACTATTGGTTCATATAACTCGACCTGCCACATGCGTTTGCCAATCAACAATTGATATTCTTTAAACAGCGTTTGCGAGTTATCGGTATCGGCAATATAAATTGCCTGCTTTTTCCCTGGTATCGTTGTATCAAAAAAACTGACTGAAATTGAGTTGTTGTGATCAAATAATAGTGTTTGCGATAAGCGTTTCAGACTGACAATCGCTGCCACAAAACCTTGAAAATCATCTTCGGTAGACGACTCTCCAAAAACAGGATATAAAAAGAGTACACCGTCTTCAGCTGTATTTTGGACCAAGTTAATTGGCCCACTTAGTGCAAGTTCATTAAGCTCTTTCGCTTTGCTAAGCGCTGCACCTCTTACTTTACTAGAAGCTAAATCAAACCCTAAAACACCTTCATTATCTTTTAAGGGATATACATATTTTACAGGAAAGTAATTACTACGAGTACCTGCAGGTTGCCAACCTCCATCAAGTGACTTTTCTTTTATATATAAAGGTTTGCCTGTGGCTGTATTTTCATGTGTTTCAAAATCTGCGAGTTTATTTGCTGGTACATAAGGTATCCATTCAAATGCTAAAATTTCTTGGCTATAGTCCAACTGCTTTGAAGTAAATTGTTTAAACTCTTTAAAGTTCACGTCATTACTACTAGCAAAAAATGTAGCTAACAATCCTAAGTGAGCAGTAATACCATCGAGCTTCTGGCTTATAGCATTTTGCACAGTAAGTATTTTGGCTTCTTGCTTTTGAATGTCTTTTTCTTTTTTAACACTGGCAGCGCCATAAAAACTAACGCTGATTAGTATATAAATTAATAGTGAAGGTAAAATTACCAACATACGGTGGCGTACTTGCGTGTAATTAAAGGCTGCGAGCATGAGTGGAGTAAATATAAGTACACCGATACTGTCGCCAATCCACCATGCTATAAAGCTATCAAAAATAGCATGCGTAGGGATCACATTATTCAATGCTAATAAACTAGTTCCCACACCTGCAGCAATAACACAGCATATTGGTCCTGCTACTATTAAGCTCTGCACACTGTGTTTTAAAGAAGATAAATCTAGTGGAGCCTTTATAACATTTACTATAATTTGACGACCAATCCAAGCCTGTAAAACAGAGGCTAAAGTGACGCAAATAGCTTGTAAAAGCACATTAAAATGAAGAATATCTACGGTGTTATCAAGATGAATTAAGTTAGTACAGAAAGCACCAAGAATAAGGCCAATAAATGACTTACGTCCCCAAATTAAAAAGCTCGCTAAAGCAATTCCTGAGGGCGGCCAAGAGGCGACCGCATAGCCATCTACAGAAAGAAGTGAGTTGCTAAAATACCCAGTAAAAAAGTAAGCACAAGCCAAGCTAAGGGTTAATATTAAAAACTTTCTCAATGCTTGTGCTCCTGAACTACAAAAAATGCTAAGTAGTTATAGTGTAGTCATTTATTGATATAAAACGAGCGCCTTTTCTGCTTGTGCACTATTTTTATAACTTAAAACAGCTTGTTCAGAGAACTGTTTTTTATTGTCACTATTCAGTGCTTTATCAAAAATTCTAGCTGCTAAGTCATAATCACCTTTAGCATTAGCAAGGCAAGCCAGCGCAAGTAATAGTGAATTATTTGAATCATCCTTTTTAAGGCGTTCTTGTATGTTTATTTGCAACTTAGGCGCATCGGCTGCTGTTGCTTTACTTAATATATTGGCAAGCTCTAAGTGTTGCTCATTGTGCTTAACCATTTTAATTAAGTCACTTTCAATAGCAGCCAATTGACCTGCTTGCGCCATTTGCATTAAATATGCGGTGTGGGCATGAGCTTGCAGCTTTTTCGGTAGCTGTTTATATTTTTCACTCAGTTTGTCTGCATCTAACGCATTAAAGTAGGCACTAAATAACTGCGTCCACTGTGCATCAGTAAGTGCTTTTTTGCGTAATAAACGCGGCAAAAAATCTTCCAGCGCACTAAAGTGTTGTTGCTGTACTAATACTTCTGCATAAAGTTTTAACTCAAGTGCGGTGGCTTTTTTAGCTTCTGCGCTAATACGCATTTGTGATTCAATCGCGCTACTGTCGCCACTTGCCAACCATAGCTTTGCTACTTTTAATTGATGCTCTGGGCTTATTTCAAATAAACGCTCAAGTGCTTTATCTGTTTGATTATTAGCAAGCGCTGCTTTTGCAAGTAATGCTAAGCGAATATCTTCAAACTTATCTGGTACGCTATTACCCGATAGAGCCTGCTCTACATGCTCATAATCATCATTAATAGCACTCCACAGAGCCTGCTCAATAGCTACTTGTTTGCGCTCTTGGCTACGTGCAAAAAAGCCATGTTTAGTATTATGATAAATCGATAATAAGTAGCGGATTAGCTTATATGTTAAATATAAAACAACAGCGGTAATGACTGCCATTATACAAAACGATACTATCGTGCCTTCTATCGTCGTATTGTTAAATGAAATAAGTACATAACCTTTTTCATCTAGCACAAATGGAGTAACCGCTAGTACAACAACAATAGCTACAATTAAAATAATTAGCCCTATCATTGCGCCCACTCCTTAACCTTTTGTGTACTATTTAAGGTTATTTTTGGATTAAAATTAAGCTGCTCTTTTTCGAGTTTAGACAACGCTTTAAGTACCGTTTTGGTTGCATCATCGTCTTGCTTAAAGTACTCACCAACTAAACGTTTTGCTTCACTTAAGGCGCTAAAGAAAATACTCGCCTGCTTACTCATAAGTGCATCTTGTGCCTGAGTTATATTAAGCTTGATTCGTTGATTAATTAAATGGCGCTCTTGATCTGTAAGTAATGGCTCAATGGAAACACCTTCGTGCTGGCGAATAGTAATAAAGCTATCCACAATTTTATTCCAGCTATTACTCAGGTTTTGCTGCCAATCACTCACGTCATCACTTAAAGCATTTTCATCTATTGCAGCCGCTTCTTCTGGCAAGTTAACCGCATTAAAAACTAAATTATCAACGCTATTAAGTGCACTGTTTAGCTGTAAATAAATAGCCTCTGTTGCTATAGGTTTAAGGCTATCAAGTGTTTGTATGTCTTGCATAATAGCTTGGCGAACTTCAACTGTTCCTGGGTGTTCGCTAAGTAATGCATCTAAGCGCTTTAAAACAGCACTAGTGCCTTGGTAATCTTTTTCAGCCCATAGTTTAAATTCAGCCATACGCTGTAAGCTGGTTACTTCTTGTGGGTTTAAAGACGAGCCTTGTTGCTGCGCTTTTTGCAGGGCTGCTTTTAGCTCTTGCTGATTTTGAGCTGCACTTTCACTTAAGGTTGCGGCTACTTTTTTCTCACTATTAAACAGCGCTTGCTGCAAATTAGATTGCGCCGATTTAAGTGCTTGCAGCTCTTGAACGAGTAACTTATTTTTCTCGCTTAACTCATTAACGGCTAGGTTTTGCACCTTACCAGCATTTAATTTTTGATAAAACTCGTATCCAACACCAGAGGCCACAATTAACGAAATAAGAAGCGCAAGTGCTGCAACCTTACTTACCTTTTGTTTGTTTTTTTCTGTCGTATTTTTTGTAGCTGCTGGCTCTTGCTTAGCTGATTTAGCTGAGGCCGGGTTAGCTATTGTTGATGTGGCTTTTTCTGCCGTAACTGGCTTTGACTGTTCGCTCATGTTGCTACCTTGCTGATTTATGCAGGTAAACATAGCATTATCGCTAGCCCCTGCTGCAATGTGTATATTAGCCGAACTTACCTGTTGCAACTTTAAATAAGCGGCTATCCGCTCGCTTGCAACATAAAATCGGCACTGTTGTAACCATTGTAGTTGGTGTGCAGTAAGGCTTTTAAATATAGCATCAACTGCTGCATTACTTGTTATGACTATACCGTGTACATTCTGGCTTTTCCAGTGGTCTGTCCAGTTAGGGGTAATACTCTCTGTGGGTTCACGTTTGTACACAACACAATTATTTAAAAAAGCACCGCGCTCTTTTAGCGTTTTAGCTAACTCAGAGCGGCCACCTTGCCCCTTAACTAACACTATATTACTGCCATCAACCTCGGCGAGTGATTTGAGCGCAAGCAACCCTTCTGAATCATACTGCTTTGGTACTGCTGCGCGCACACCAAATTGCTCATATATAATGTCGGCTGTTTGTTGTCCAACCGCATAAAACTGCGCTTTGGTATTTATATCGGGTTTTAATTGCGAAAGTGCACTGACTGCATCTTGCGATATAAATATTATTTTATCTGCATTTAACAGCGGACTAAGTTCAGTGCTGGAGGGTGTTAAATGCGTTATTTTTAATACCGGAAATAAAGACGCCTGATAACCCGCTTGCTCAAGTTGCTGTGCAAGGGCTGCGCCTTTTCCTTCGGGCCGAGTTATCAGAATATGTGTCATTTATGCGTCTCTATAAACTTCAGCTAATATTTTGTCTGCGCCTTGAGCTAGTAATTTTTTAGCAAGCTCAATACCTAGTTCTTCTGCGTCATTTACATGACCTGTTACTTCGTCACGTAAAATTTCGCTGCCATCAACAGCACCCACTAAACCACGCAAATGTACCTGCTCGCCATCAACTAATGCATAAGCACCAATAGGAACTTGGCAACCACCTTCTAAATAGCGGTTCATCGAACGCTCTGCATTTACGCGAATACGTGTTTGGGTATGCTCAAGTGGTGCAAGTAATGCTTTTGTTACTTCATCATCAATACGACATTCAATACCTACAGCGCCTTGACCATTTGCCGGTAATGACACTTCTGGCTCA
Source organism: Pseudoalteromonas sp. RB2-MNA-CIBAN-0110 (assembly GCF_040309305.1). NCBI lineage: Bacteria > Pseudomonadati > Pseudomonadota > Gammaproteobacteria > Alteromonadales > Pseudoalteromonadaceae > Pseudoalteromonas > Pseudoalteromonas sp. RB2-MNA-CIBAN-0110. The sequence continues at coordinate 28,372 of NZ_JBEOOQ010000009.1, forward strand.
ATGTAGTCAGCAATACGCTTACTCATTTTTAAACGAATAAGCCCCGCTGCCGCTAAAATAATAGCATCGTATTGGCCATCATCTAATTTACCTAAACGCGTATTTACATTACCGCGCAAATCACGAATATCTAAATCAGGGCGAAGTGCTTTAATTTGGCACTGGCGGCGTAAGCTCGAAGTACCCACAATGGCGCCCTGTGGTAGCTCGTTTAAATTTGCAAAATTGTTTGATACAAACGCATCACGCGGATCTTCACGCTCACAAATAGTATACAGCTCTAATCCTTCTGGGAACTCTACTGGCACGTCCTTCATAGAATGCACGGCAATATCAGCTCGGCCATCTAACATAGCTTGCTCTAGCTCTTTAACAAATAAGCCTTTACCGCCAATTTTAGCCAATGGCGTATCTAAAATTATATCCCCTTGCGTCGACATTGGGACTAATTCTACGCGCACATCTGCATGAAAACGCTCAAGCTCTGCTTTTACAAATTCGGCCTGCCAAAGTGCTAAGGCGCTTTTGCGCGTTGCGATGCGTACTAATTTTGTTTTTTCTGTCATAGGGGTATCCAATTAATTACTGCGTTTAGCTAGTTTTAGTCAGCTAAAATTCTAAACTCTTTTTGGGCAATTAAATTGCCTTGCTCATCAACTACATCAACACGCCAATGGCCTGTTTGTGTGTCCATGATATTTTTTGTTGAGTACGTTCTGTAGCGAGGCGAAGTAACATTAAGTGTAATTTCAGCCATAGTTTCACCTTCAAACGACCAAACATGCTTAACTTGCTGGCCTTGAAGATTTTTAATCTCACTAAAAAACGATACGCCTTCATCAAACTGACTTAATCTAATATCAGCAGCAAACACATTAGTGGGCTCACGCTTACTTACTTTACGAGTAAGTACCGCACGGCTAATTTTACCCGTGTCTATTTGCGCGCCCAAAGCCACACTTGCCACTTGTGCTGTCGGCGAAAAACCTTCAGTGCCACTCAATGCGCCATCATCACTTTCTAACTCTAAAAGTAAGTCGCTTTGACTGGCTAGCTCAGCTACGTTTTGAGCTTCTGCGGTTTCTTCTTGCACATCATTATCAAGGTTTGAGTTTAACTCTGTATTAATGCTTTCGCTTTGTTCAGTAACACTATCGTTGTTAGCCAATAAAACAGGGGGATTATTTACAAGCTCAGCTTCATCAGATGTATTACTTGAAATGCTTAGTTGAGCCTCATTTTGCTCAGCTGACAACGGTTCAATCCGAGCTTGCATTACCTCTGCAGATTCATTAGGGGTATTGTTTATTGATGATTCAGACTCAACATCCGTTACTTCAACGTTTGCCTGGTTTTGAGCGTTACTGCTAAAGCTTAAAAATTGCTCCTGCTCATTTGGATGCTCACCTTGCTCTGCACTGGCTGACGTTGTTAAGCCATACACAACTGCTGCAGAGGTCATTAATACCAACATAGCAATACTCACAATACGACGCCAATTCCACTCGTAGCTTACCGTTGGTACACTCTCTTGTAGTTCGCGTTTAACATTTGCTTTAATAACTATTTTTTGACTCATATTGACCTCAGCGGTTCCAAAATTAGCTTAAACGAGCAATTAACCATTGGCGAATAGCTTGCAATTCTTCTGCGCAAACTTGGTGAGCCATTGGGTATTCTTGCCAGCTTACATCCATGTTATGTGCTGTTAATACTTCAAACGCACTTCTTCCCGCACTATGCGGTACAACGTTATCTTGGCTACCATGAGCCATAAATACGTTTAAATCAGTATGCTTTGCTTCATCAGCAAATTTTTGCGGCACACACATATAAGTAGAAAGCGCCATAACACCCCCAAGCTTTTGCTCAAAGCGCGGTGCTAAATGCAGAGACACAACACCACCTTGAGAAAAGCCAGCTAAAATAATTTTATTAGCAGGTATACCATTAGCAATTTCTTTATTAATTAACTCTTCTACCTTTGCAGCCGAATCCCTTACGCCTTGTTCATCGGCACGCTTATCTAATTCTATAGATTTAATATCGTACCAAGAGCGCATTTCCATGCCACCATTTATGGTGACCGGTTGTACTGGCGCATGCGGAAAAACAAACCGTATACCAAGCTCACTTGGTAAATTAAGCTGCGGAGCTACTGGCGCAAAACCATCCCCAGAGTCACCTAAACCATGTAACCAAATAACCGTTGCTTTGTGCTCACTTTGGGCTGCATATTCTACAAATTCTAAACTCATAGTGATGATTGCCACTTAACTTCTTGGCCTGCTTGGCGAGTTGAGGCTTCATTTATAAACGCCCAAAATTCAGCGCCAGAACGGTTATCAATCCATAACCCATCACGCATTTCAAAATGATGTCCGTTAAACTTAGTCGCAACCCATACTTGGTGAAGAGGTGCTTGCTTGTTAATCACTATTTTACTTTTATCAGGAAAAATTATTTCTAAAATACCTTGTGCCGATTCGTAATCTAAATCAGCTTCGCAATCATCAACCTGCTCTTCAATAGTGAACATAAGAGCTTCGGCTAATTGGTGATATTCGTGTTCAGTCATTGTTATTTCCTTTGCAGGCGAGCCGCCTAATATTGGGTACGTTTTAGCTTTGAATTAGCTTTAAAAATGTGCAGCTAGGGCCTGTTAACCTTTCAGGATTGAAATTTGTTCTATCTAGGGGCGATTTAATCGCGGCGCGAGGTTTGTAACCTAGTGGACTAAGTTAAAACCGAGCAACAAAGAGTAAATCGTTCCTAGGACGAACCCAACGGGCAGCGCAAATTCAACCTCGAGAGATAAACAAGTCCTAGTGTAACAGGAATAAAATCATCCGCGAATAGCTGCATTTTTTAGATATTCTGTTACTCTGCGATTATAAAGCCAGCAACCGTATTAATCTAATGAAAGCGACACATACCTTACAATTAAAAAAACTATTAATAAGCACTGTACTGTTAAGCGCCTTAGCTGGCTGCGGACAAAGCGGTCCGTTATATTTACCAGAGCAACAAACAGAGCAAAACCAACCTCAAAATACAGCTCAGCCAGCCACTACCGCTGAGCAAGCCAAAATATCGCAAAGTCAGGAGCAATAAATGGATTATTTTAACTACAAAAACAACCAATTATTTGCCGAAGACGTCAGTGTGGCAAGCATAGCGCAGCAATACGGTACGCCGTGTTATGTGTACTCGCGCGCTACATTTGAACGCCATTATTTAGCGTTTGCTAACGCCACTAAAAATCATAAAAGCTTGGTGTGTTACGCCGTAAAAGCAAACTCAAATATTGCCGTGCTTAATATATTAGCGCGCCTAGGATCGGGTTTTGATATTGTATCCAAAGGCGAACTTGCGCGTGTAATTAAAGCGGGAGGCGATGCTTCTAAAGTGGTTTTTTCGGGCGTGGCTAAAACAGCAGACGAAATAGCGTACGCATTAAAATTGGGGATTAAATGCTTTAACGTTGAATCAGCCTCTGAGCTTGAGCGTATTTCTGAAGTGGCTTGCGAGCTTAACTTAGAAGCGCCTATTTCTATTCGCGTAAACCCCGACATAGATGCAAAAACACATCCGTATATTTCTACTGGTTTAAAAGAAAATAAATTTGGTATTGATATACAAACTGCTGTAAGTGTTTATCAACAAGCAGCGGCTTTACCTGGTTTAAAAATTATTGGTGTTGATTGCCATATTGGCTCTCAATTAACTGAAGTTAGACCATTTTTAGAAGCCCTTGATAAACTCATGGCGCTTATTGATGAGCTAAAAACCAACGGTATTGAGCTAACTCACTTAGATATTGGTGGCGGTTTAGGCGTGCCATATAACAACGAGCAACCACCGCACCCAAGTGAATATGCAGCGCAAGTTACCGAACGCTTAGCTAACTATAAACACCTTGAACTAATTTTTGAACCAGGGCGCGCTATTGCAGCTAACGCAGGTATTTTAGTTACTCAAGTTGAATTTATTAAACAAAACCAAGACAAATTTTTTGCCATTGTAGATGCAGGTATGAACGACATGCTTCGCCCTGCGCTTTATCAAGCGTGGCAAAAAATCATTCCGGTATCAGTTCGCGACGACGAAACACCGACTCACAACTTTGATATTGTGGGCCCTGTGTGCGAAACCGGCGACTTTTTAGGAAAAGATCGTGAACTAGCGCTTAAACAAGGCGACTTACTCGCACAACGAAGTGCTGGTGCATACGGCTTTACCATGAGTTCAAACTACAACTCGCGCCCGCGTGTTGCAGAAATAATGGTAGATGGTCAGCAGCACCATCTTATTCGTGAACGCGAAACTATTGAAAGCCTTTATCAAGGTGAGAAAGTTTTACCATAAACGTTTTTGTCTACTAGCTGCTCTGTGGCATGATTAGCACAGAGCAAAACCGAATTAGAGCGCTATGTTAGTTAATTTTTCCAAAATGCACGGCTTAGGCAACGACTTTGTTGTGATTGATAACATTACACAAAATGTTTTTTTGTCGCGAGATCAAATCAAAAAACTGGCAGATCGCCATTTTGGCATTGGCTTTGACCAATTGCTAATGGTTGAAGCGCCATACTCTCCTGATCTCGACTTTCATTATCGAATATTTAATGCCGATGGTACCGAAGTAGAACAATGCGGTAACGGCGCACGCTGTTTTGCCCGCTTTGTACGTATGAAGGGCCTTACTAACAAGCATAAAATTACTGTGTCGACCAAGTCGGGCAACTTAACGCTCTACATAGAAAAAGACGGTCAAGTAACGGTTAACATGGGTCATCCAAATTTTGAGCCAAGTAAAATCCCTTTAAAAGCGAGCAAGCGTGAGCTTACTTATATTATTAGAACCGAAGAACACACTGTATTTAGTGGCGCGGTATCTATGGGTAACCCGCATTGCGTGCTAGAAGTTGACGACGTAACCACCGCGCAAGTTGATATATTGGGTCCATTACTTGAAAACCACGAACGTTTTCCGCAAAAAGCGAACATTGGCTTTATGCAAGTTGTATCGCATGAACACATTAAATTAAGAGTGTGGGAGCGAGGCGTTAACGAAACCCTAGCCTGTGGCACAGGTGCGTGTGCAGCAATGGTTATTGGTCACATGCAAAATAAATTATCAACAACCGTTCAAGTAGATTTACCAGGCGGTAGCTTACAAGTACGTTGGAGTGGCGAAGGTCACCCAGTACGCATGACTGGCCCCGCAGAGCATGTGTTCGACGGGCAAGTAGCGCTATGAGCGAGCTAAGTAAAGAACAGGTTATTGATTACTTACATCAACATCCTGATTTTTTGGTTCAACACCCGGAGCTACTCGCACAACTTGAGCTGCAACAGCAAGCTCAAGGTGCAACGTCGCTGGTACATATTCAGCAACGCCAATTACGCGAGCACAACACGCTTTTAAAAAACCAAATAGATGCTATGAGCAAGCATGCAACGCAAAACGAGCTCGTATATCGCTTGTTTAGCCAGTGCCATCGCCAGCTTTGGAATCATAACGATTTTGACACTCTTGCAAATAATCTGCGTAATATAATATGCTCAAGTGAAGATGTTAGCGACTGCAAATTAGTAAAATATAATCCCGAGTACGACGAGCTTATTTCACATCGCCTTACCCATTCTGGGCATTATTTAGGGCGTATTAATCAGCAAGAGCGCGAATTATTATTTAGTGAAGATACACAATCTGTCGCTATTTATTTAATTGGCGACACCAAGCACCCTATCGCTATTTTGGCGTTTGGTAGCAGTAACGTAAACCACTTTGAGCCCGCTCAAGATAACCTGTTTGTACTCGACTTTATAAACGCATTACACCTGCGGTTGCAAAAACTAGCATGAGTGACGATGCGCCTAATACTACCCAGTTAAGCGACAGTTGGCGTACACCCGTAACGCTATTTAGCGATTATTTAAAGTTTGAAAAACAATATTCAGCGCACACCGTTAATCAATATGTAAGCCAGCTTGGCTTTGCAGCCCTTTATTTTAGCAAATTATGTGATGACTGGTTTGGCGTGCAAGGCGAGCATATTCGCCGCTACAGCATGGCACTACGCTCAAAACAATTAAGTGGCCGTACAATTAGCTTAAAGCTCAGTTGTATTCGCAGCTTATATAAGTTTTTAAAAGCAAAAAATATTGCCGAGCAATCGCATTACCATAATCCGGCGGTGGGTATAAAAGGTCCTAAGTTTGCAAAGCCCCTACCTAAAAATCTCGATGTGGATCAAATGGCACGCTTGCTCGAAATACCCGACGACGAACCTCTCGCAATTAGAGATAAAGCAATGATGGAGCTTATGTATTCATCAGGGCTGCGTATAAGCGAGTTAGTTGGCGCTAACATGCAAGATATTAGTGCTGCTAATGGCGAAATTTTAGTGCGTGGTAAAGGCAATAAAGAGCGATTAATTCCGGTGGGTAAAAAAGCGTTAGACGCATTAAAAAAATGGCTCACAATACGCCCTCAGTTTGCAAAGCCCGATGAAATAGCAGTATTTTTAAGTAGCCAAAAAAATCGTATTTCGATTCGCCAAGTGCGCCTACGCATGCAAGAGTGGGGAATAAAACAAGGCATTAGCTCGCAGGTTCACCCGCATAAGCTGCGCCACTCGTTTGCGTCACATATTTTAGAATCATCTGGTGATTTACGCGCCGTGCAAGAATTACTAGGGCACAGCAGTTTGTCGGCTACACAAGTGTATACGCATTTAGATTTTCAGCATTTAGCCAAGGTGTACGACAACACTCACCCTCGTGCAAAAAAACGAACTGATTAGGTAAATAAAAATGATCCGATTTAATCGTGCTATTAAGCCATTTTCTGTCATGAGCTTTGATTTAGACGACACTCTTTACAACAATCACCCCATTATAAAAGCAGCGGTTAAAGCGCAGCAAGATTATTTAAACGCGCTCCCGAGCTACTTAGCCCAAGGCCCAAAATACTGGCAACAATGCCGCAATGAGGCCGTATTACAGTTACCTGAACTTGCTGATAACGTCACTAAATGGCGCCAACATACATTGCGCTTAGCCCTTTCTAAACTAGATTTGAATGAGGAAGAGGTAGAGCATCATGCAAATGCTGCCTACAACACCTTTGCCGATGCGCGCAGTAAAATAGTGGTAACCGATGACGTACTAAAGCTGCTAGATAACTTAGCCCAGCACTTTACGCTTGTTGCGATTACTAACGGTAACGTTGAAATTGAACGCTTTAACTTACACGATAAATTTGAACTCGTACTGCAAGCAGGTATGCACGGTAAAGCAAAACCTCACAGCACCTTATTTGATAAAGCAGCCACACATTTAAACGTTGCTAAAAGTGAAATTTTACACATTGGCGATAGCCTAGATACCGACGTACAAGGCGCAAATAATGCCGGTTGCCAATCGGTATGGTTAAACGATCAAGGCGCCAATTATGCTTATAAAGGGCTGGCTGATATTGAAATAGTCAACATCCATGCTTTAACGCACTTTATTAAATAATACCAATTGCATTAAATAAGTGTTCTATTATAGCGCTAAGAAAATAGCACAATAACAAGGCGAAAATTGTGACATATAGTTGTTCTATATAAATAATTTTTAACGCAGTTAGTGAGTTATTTAATGCGATAAAATGATCATGTTTTAATAAAGTTGGTATAAACTCGTTTAAAAATAAGAGGTCACAATGAGCCACTATACCAAGCTAATCACCTTGCTATTAATTGGCTCGCTTAGCCTTAACGCTTATTTATTATGGCCGCAGCCTGCGTTAACTACACCACAAAAAACGCAAAGTGCCCAGCAAAGCATATCGCCTAAACAACAAAATACGTTACTAAATACGGCAAAGCAGCAATTTAAACAACACCAATTTGAAGCCGCACTTAGTAGCTATCAACAACTCAAAAATAGCTACCCAGAAAGTGCAAAAAACCTTTATTCATCGTGGCTAGTGCAGCTTAAAATATGGCTAAATAGCAATTTATTACTTAGCGAATCATTTCTCAATGCGCTATTAAATAACAGCCCTTATAACGTAGAATTACTTAATTTACAGGTTGAGTATTTAATAAATAGCGAGCAAACACAAAACGCCATTATTGCTTTATTTGAGCTGAATTCATTACTACCTGCTGATCAGCAAAACAACGTAAATACACGTTTAAATACGCTCACTCAAAACGAATTACACACATTAACTGAGCAACAAAATTGGCAAGCTATTATTGAGCAAACACAAATTTGGCTTGATTATAAAAGCGATAACGCGCAGTTTTTATATCCGCTTGCGTACGCCTACTATCAGCAAGGCGATTTAATTAGTGCACAAGCAACCCTTGATCGAATGCCAAACCAGCACAATCTAAAAAGCCAAGTGCAAACACTGCAAGCTATGATCAATAAAGCACAATCGCAAGACGACTTTGTTGCTTTAACGCCTTACGGCGCGCATTACTTAATAAACACCGAAATAAATAACAATCTATCGACCGAACTAATGATTGATACAGGCGCAAGCGTAACCTCACTACCTACAAGTATAATTGAGCAAATTTCGCCACAACCTTTATATTTAGGCGATGTAACGGTAAACACAGCTAACGGTCAAATTGTTGTAAAACGTTATCAAATTGAATCGTTTAAAGTGGGCTCGCAAATTATTTATGGTTTTGAAGTGTTGAGCATTGAAAACACACGCGGACAAGGTTTGCTAGGGATGAACTTTTTATCGCGATTTAAATTCAATATAAATCAGCAAACAGATGAGCTAGAGTTGAGCGCTAAATAATTAAAAATCCAAAGGTAACACATGACACTAAATAACTATTTAAAAGCACTTGCTGAAAACCCAAAAAGCATTCAATTTACCGATACAATGGCGGTGATTGAAGCAAATTACGACTTTACTGCATGTGGCTTTAATAACCATGGATTACTTAGCGCTGCGAGTGAGAACAACGGCTCATGTAAAATTTTTGCGTTTGCTAAATTAAACGATTTAAGTAAACAAAATACGTTAGATTGCTTTGGTAAGTTTTACCGAGAAGACGTGCTGCAAAACCCAAAAGGCGATGATCACCTAAATATTCGCACTTTTATGTTAGCACCAGAGGCAACACCTTTTTTAGGTATTACCTTTGAAGGCGAGCCACTAAAAGAAAAATAGCCAGCAAAAATTAAAGTGGCTTTTCCATAAAGTAACGCGTACCTGAGCGTGGGTAATTATTAAGTTGATACTTAACACTATAACCGCGCTTTTCGTAAAAAGGTTTTGCTTGAAAATCAAGTGTATCAAGCTGAGCAGTTGTTGCTCCTAGCTCAATAGCAGCTTGTTCAAGTTCCGTTAGCAGTTTATCTGCAAGCCCTTTACCTCGTGCACTATCGCTACACCAAAGCCAACCAATCATCAGCCAATTTCCAAACACACACCCACTAATACCGGCAACAAGCTCGCCTTGCTCATCAGTAAATTTATAGCCTAATGGCACTCTTTGCGCATCAAAATGCTGGGCGTTAAATTCAACCATTTGTGCGCGAAGCGCTGAGTTTAACGCATCGGTATTATCTACTTTTAATTGATACATTTATCGCCCTTAAAAAGCAGATACTAGCAAATTAGCTCAATCAATAAAGATTATTTTTACCGTAAGGTACTTCAAGCATATTGCTACCGGTTTTTTCTGGCTGACCGCACATTTCGTCGTAAGCGCTTGTTTGGCGCAGTACCATTTCGGCATACGCTATTTTGTCAAAACGCTTTTGAACATGCAGTGGGCTTAGCGCTCTTAAAAACTCACCGCTGTCTTCTGTTACATAGTATTCAACGTTATTAATCATTACTGATACTTGATAAAGCGCCATATCTAACGAGTGAACAATGACTTTTTGTAGCGGCTCGTGCTTTTTTAACTGTGAAAATTTAATACCCATCTTGGCTACCTTTTTATATTTAACCTGAGTTCTGGTTATTTAACATTATCGATACGCAGCTTTGCTATAATCACGATCAAATTTTTATTAGCCGCTGGCGTCACACGTTATGAGCACAAAAATCCGACTCGCTAAATATATTGCCCATGCAGGTATTTGTTCTCGTAAACAGGCATCGCGTTTAATTGATGAAGGTGTGGTGACTGTAAATAATCGCCCAGCGAATCATATAGATCACGTTGACGAGCAAGACACAATAATAGTGAACGAAAAAGAAATTAAAGGTGCTGCCGATTTAGTTTATTTTGCGTACCACAAACCAGTAGGTATTGACTGCAAATTAAATATTGATGACCCTGCCAGCCTTATTCACCATTTGCCCACACTCACCCGCGTTTACCCTATTGGTCGATTAGATAAAGACTCTCGCGGTTTGCTTATTTTGACCAACGATGGGGATTTTTGTAATCAACTAATACATCCTGACTTCCACCAGCCTAAACATTATTTAGTCACCGTAAATAAGCCTTTAGACGATGCTTTTTGTAAAAAAATGGCAGCAGGCGTACCCGTTGATAAACACATAACCCTGCCTTGTGAAGTAAATAAAATAGCCAGCAATCAGTTTAGTATTGTTTTAAAACAAGGGCTAAACAGACAAATACGTAAAATGGCGCATTACTGCGGATATAAAGTAATTGATTTATTTAGAGTGCAATTTAGTGACCTCACCCTTTCAAAACTAAACCTACCTGAAAACCAATATATACAAATTAATAAAAACGATATTTCAAAAATCTAATACCAAGTCACTTAATTACATCTCAAAAAGTTAAAAATAAACTTGCAATTAAAGATTACAGGTGTAGTCTTTAATTGAAGATTACATTTGTAGGCAATAGCATGATTGAGTTATCAAAAGCAGAGTTTGACGTGCTCGACGCACTTTGGATTAACTACCCCGCCACCGCGAGCCAAATAATTGAGCGCTTAAGCGACGATAAGCAATGGCACGAAAAAACCATTAAAACCCTACTAGGTCGACTAGTAAAAAAAGGCGCACTTACATTTGAAAAAGAAGGTCGTCAGTATATTTATATGCCGTGTATGGAGCGCGTCGACTACACCTTAAAAGAAAGCCAAAACTTTATTGAGCGCTTTTTTAGTGGGCGTATTGCGCCACTTGTAAGTGGTTTTGCTAAATCGGAGCAGCTTTCTCAGCAAGATATAAACGAGCTTAAAAAAGTTATAGATGACTGGGAAAAAAACCAAAAGTAAGGGATTAACATGGTTATTCAAACTGGTTTTAATTGGTTGATTGAGCAGCAATTACTATTAAGCATTTTGTTTTGTGGATTTATTTTACTCGAGCGATTTGGTTTAAAAGCCCTTGGCTCGCGGTTTGTATATAAATTAGCATGGCTATTACCTGCGGCATTGGTTATTGCTAATTTACCAAATGCGATTAAACCACTGCAAAATAGCAATATTAGCCATTACTTAATCACCCCTAACCAGCCTTTTACACATGAAATGGGTATTAGCTGGGCGCTCATATATGTACTTATTACCGCAGGGTTATTAATAGCTAGCTTTATTACGCATACCCGCTTTGTTAAAAGCCTGCAGTTAACTGAGTTAACACAATTTGAAGGCACTCTTACCGCTGATGTTAAAACTTATACCAGCCAACATGTAGCCACGCCAATGGTTGTCGGTATTTTAAACAGCAAGCTGGTGTTACCGAGTAACTACAATACCCAGTTTGATAAAGCCACATTAGCGCTTATTTTAGAGCACGAAAACGTACACATAAAACGCAAAGACAACCTAACAAACGCACTTATATTACTACCTACTATTTTACTTTGGTTTAACCCACTAGCTTGGTTTTGTTACGCAAGCATGCGCCGACTACAAGAGCTGACTTGTGATGAACGGGTACTTAGCAATAAAACCACACAACAACATATTTTATATAGCAAAGCCTTAATAAACTGCGCGGCAAATGCGCCCACAGGACTTATGGCTTATTCACACTACGGAGATAAAAAAACCATGTTACAACGACTTACTAATATAAAACACAGCACAGAGCGTTCAAAGTTTGCTAAAGGTGGCTTATTGCTTGTAGCAGCAAGTATGCTAAGCGGATTAGCGATTGCAAAGCAACCAGAGGCAATGACTAAAGAGGATCACATTTCACCGACAATGCGTATTGAACCCCTTTATCCAATACAAGCAGCTCAACAAGGCATCAGCGGCTCAGTGGTATTAAAGTACGATATAACTCCCAATGGTGAAACCGCTAATGTTTCTGTTGTTACTGCAAAGCCTGAAGCCATATTTGACCGTGAAGCTAAAAAGGCGCTAAGACAGTGGCAATACAAACCCTCATCAATGGGTTATCAAAACGTACTTGTACAGCTCGATTTTGCAATAAACAATGAAGTTGCTAATACCGATTTAATAGAGCGAATTAAAGTATCGCACTAACTTTATTAGATTTTTCAAGACTACAAAGCAAGCGCCCTTTTAGGCTGCTTGCTTTGTGGTTTTACGCCATAAAGTTATAAGCTCACCACAATCATGGATATGGCTGTACCCAAACCAATAAACCACACTAATGAGCGAATTATATCTAGGTTCATATAGTAAAAAACGCAATACAAAATACGCGACACAATATGCGTAACCGCTAGCGTTTCGGTCACTGCACCTACAGAGTTAGTGCCCAGTACAACTGCAATAGCGACAGCAAAAACAGCGAGCGATTCAAAACAGTTTTGATGAGCAGCGAGCGCCCGTGCACCAAAGCCGGTTAATTTTTTTTGTTGCGCCCTTGGATGTTTATTGTCGTATCGACCTAATTTTGCCATTGCTATAGCAACCGGCACTTTTGCAAAGTAAGGCATTAATACCGCAAGTAATGCACATACAACTAATGTTGTCATAATTTATCCTTTTGATGTTTCGGATAATTTAGCATAAGCGCAATAAAAAAGCCGCCAGATACGTTTATGACAAACGCTGGCGGCTAACAATAACATCAGGCTTACTATAGCTAAATATATCCTCAAACCCATGCGACATAATGTCGCAGATGATGAATATTCAACATCATAGTTAATGCATCGCTTTACTTCACAAAGCTTGTTAACTTTACTGCCTTACATTTTAACGATGACGACCATGACCTGGATATTTTTCACTTTTTTAGCCGCCTTTATGCAAGCATGGCGTAATGCCTTGCAAAGTAAATTAAGTAACGATGTGAGTGTGGCTGGCGTAACCCTCTCTCGCTTTATTATTGCAGGCCCTATTGCTGCCGTGTATTTATATGGTTTGTATCAATATCAAGATACAGCCATGCCTACGTTTAATAATGCCTTTTGGGGATTTATTGTAGGCGCAAGTGTTATGCAAATACTTGCCACTGGTTTAATGGTTAAGCTATTTAAAATGAATAATTACGCTGTAGGTGCTGGTCTTGCCAAAAGCGAGGCGTTAGTGGCTGCTATTTTAGGTGTATTATTTTTTGGCTCGGCACTTTCTTTACTCGGTTGGCTTGGTGTGTTTTTTGGCGCTATTGCCGTATTGCTACTCAGCGGCATAACAAGCGTTAAACACTTTAATGCTAAAACGGCATTACTAGGACTGGCATGTGGCACTTGCTTTGCTCTTACCTCACTGTGGGTACGTGAAGCGAGCTTAAACTCAGGATTATTATTCCCCCACTCAGCCGCTTGGGTTTTGCTGTTTGTAATTAGCTTACAAACGCTAATACTACTGGGCTATTTATTATTAAGAGAGCCAAAAACGCTCAGTAAACTGTGGCAATACAAAGGCACTACAGCCGCTATTAGTGTTTTTAGTTGTATCAGCTCTATTGGCTGGTTTAGTGCAATGAGCTTACAGCACGTTGCTTACGTTAAAACACTTGGACAGGTTGAAGTGTTTTTTACCATGCTAATTGCCGTACTTTGGTTAAAACAGCCACTTAAAAAACAAGATACTGCAGGCTTAATACTTATAGCTATTGCTGCTATTTTGGTTATGCTGCCGAATTAATGGCAGCATAAAAAAGCGCAGGCTTTTATACCTGCGCTATTCATAATTAAGCGTTTATTCGAATTACCAATTAAGAGCTGATTTTTAGGGTTATCACACCACTAATAATCATTAATACTCCCGCAATACGACCAAACGTTGCGGCATCGTTATAAAACAATATACCTACTAAAAACGTACCTGCAGCGCCAATGCCTGTCCACACGGCGTATGAAGTGCCCATTGATATTTGCCTTTGGGCAAGCCACAACATTAAACCACTAGCGACTAAAAATGCCACCGCTATTGCGATGCCCTGCCAGCGAGTATCTGAGTTTTGCGAAATTTTTAAACCTATCGGCCAGCCAATTTCAAGTAAACCGGCAATAACCAAATAAATCCACGCCATTAAACATCTCTCTTTTTCAATATAACTTCATATAAATCTTCGCGGCGATCTTTTAAGTTACGCACTGTGCCTTCGCTGTGAAGAATTTTTAACTTATCCATATCAAGGTCACTAAATAACAGCATTTCTGTATTAGGTGTGGCTTCGTTAAGTGTTGCATCGTGCGGGAACGAAAAGTCCGATGGCGTTAACACAGCCGATTGTGAGTACTGCACATCAAGGCTTTCTACTTGTGGTAAGTTACCTACCGAGCCTGCAATAACCACATAACATTCGTTTTCTATTGCACGCGCTTGTGCACAATGGCGCACACGTAAGTAGCTATTTTTAGTATCGGTCCAAAATGGGACGAACAAAATATCTAACCCTTGTTTTGCTAATATGCGTGAAAGCTCAGGAAACTCTACGTCATAACAAATTTGAATACCTACACGCCCAGCATCGGTTTCAAATACAGCAATTTTGTCGCCGCCTTGAATAACCCAATCGTTTTGCTCATGCGGGGTAATATGTATTTTACGTTGCTCGTCTATTTTACCGCTGCGGTGGCATAAATAACTCACGTTATAAATTTTATCGTCTTCGGCAAGCGGCATAGAGCCGGTAATAATATTGGCGTTGTATTCTATTGCCATACGCGACATCGCGTTTTTAAACGTTTCGGTATATTCCGCTAAATAACGAATCGCTTCAGTTTGGTTGCTTTGATTTCCTAAGCCCATTAATGGCGCGTTAAAAAATTCAGGGAATAGTATAAAGTCACTTTTGTAGTCAGATACGGTATCTACAAAGTATTCAACCTGCTTTAGCATTTCTTCAACCGATTCAACACAACGCATTTGCCATTGCACAGCACCTACGCGCACAATTGATTTAGTTGACTCGAGTACCGTGTCGGTTGGTTCATACATAATGTTATTCCACTCAAGTAAAGTGGCGTAACCAACTGACTCTTGATCCTCCGGTAGGTACTTTTTAAGTAAACGCTTTACCTGAAAATCGTTAGATAACTGAAAGCTTAAAATAGGATCGTACAGCTCTCTCTGATCTACTTTTGCAATGTATTCCATTGGCGTCATTTCACTACTGTGATTGTAATAACGCGGAATACGCCCACCCGCTAAAATAGCGCGTAGGTTATATTGGCGGCACAGTTCTTTACGGGCATCATAAAGGCGACGACCTAATCGCATGCCTCTGTGAGTTTCGCTAATGGCCACATCTAAGCCGTATAGCGCATCGCCGTCGGTATCGCTAAATACACGGTCGTGACCATCTGCAATGTCTTCGTATGTATGCGGGTTTGAAAAACGTGTGTAATCAACTTGTACGCTCAGCGCTAAGCCCACCAGCACGCCGTCATCTACAATACCTATTTGCCCTTCAGGAAATTGGTCTATTAATCTAAAAATGGTATGACTTGGCCACGCACCACCTAAGTCGGGATACGCTTGATCCATCAAGGTTTTAATTTGCGGATATTGCTCTCTGGTTAAGTTACAAATTTCAAGATGGGTTTTTTCTGCCGACATACACAACTCCTTTAGGCATAAGAAAATAAAAGCCGAATGTACGCTCGATTAAATCAAGAATACACTCAGCTTTGTATCATGTTTTTTACTTTAGACGTACTACTTTAAGCTGCGATAAAAGAGTGTGGTTACTTTCTCTTTTGGTAACCAGCCTGCGTATTCAAGACCAAGTTCTGCCAATGGATCGGCTTTAAGTACTTGCTCTAAGCTTGCATTATTTTGCATTGCTTTTAGCATTACGTCTTTCGCGTTTTGAACTAGCTTACCATACGCTATCAGTCCTGAACGGTCACTTACCTTACCGTGTCCTGGTATTACTTTAGTGTTGTCGTCAATTTGTTTAACTACATCGTCTACTGCCGCTAAAATACCATCAACGCTGCCGCCGCTATCTACATCAACAAACGGTAAGCTGCCAAAATTAAAGTAAATATCGCCCATGTGCACTATGTTGTCGTTACTAAAAAAGACAACCGAGTCACCATCGGTATGTGCATGTTCGTAATGCACTACATGGGCGTGTTCATTATTAAAATGCAGTTTTAAATCGTGACCAAAACTAATGCGCGGTAAAAAGTCTGACCCTTCTCCATGCTGCTCTTCTAAACGTTTATGTACATTGTCGTGTGCTATAACGTGCGCACCCGCTTTAGCAAAGTTTTCGTTGCCACCGGTATGATCGCCATGATGATGCGTATTAATAACAAACTCTGCACTGCCTGGTTTTAAATCGCTAATCGTTTTTTTAATATCATCTGAGAGTTTAGCAAACTGATCATCAATAATATAAATGCCATCATCACCTACACTCGCTGCAATATTACCGCCTTGCCCAAATAGTACGTATACATGCTCACTTAGCTTTTGTGCTGTTACTGGTCCCTCGTCTGCTTGCGCTGCTGTACTTAGTAATAAACCTGTTATTAATGCGGGTAGTATTTTTTTCATTTTTGTTCTCTGTTGTATGAATTAATAAATATAGAACGTTTTTATCACTATTTAAGCTCACTCACTTATCACTTAAACGTTATTTAATAGGACTTATGACTATTTGATGCATAAGTGTTTGCGGCAATAAAGGTGTATGTTTACCCTCTACGTAATCACTAAACCCCGCTCTATAAAATTCAGAAAGAGGATGCCCCGATTGCCCACCGGGAATAGCTAAAATTGCATGTTCTAAATGCCCAGGCTGAGCAATAAAGCGCTGCGATGCGCCAAAACTACGCCCTTGTACGGCGGGCATGTAGCTATCACCAAAACCCGCTGCTGTGGGCATATTTAATAACTTAGCAAGTAACGGCATTTGCTTTGCAAACGGATGCTCTATCACTAACTCATTGACCTTGCCCCACTGCCAGCTTTGTACATTATTACCAAATCGCTCAGTAAGCTTAGTGATAGTTTGGTTAAATGCACCGTGTAATTGTGCATCCCAGCTTTTAAATTGCGGGTTTATCCACGTATCGGGTTTGTTATTAATAAGCTGCCAAACTGCGGGCTCTAAATCTCGTTTTACGTATTTAAGTGTGCCTTGCTGTTTATTTAATTGGCTTTCAATATTACCAAATAAAATATTAATCACTTCATCGCGGTAGCGCTTAACTAAGGTATACCCTATGGAGGTTGAACACGCACATTGCTGCCAATTTTCGAGCGCTGTTATATATTGCTGATTTTTGGTTTGATCTGTTTTTAATTGCTTTAATAGCAAAGCATGCCAAGGCATTAAAAAGCGAGCTTGGTTATCGAGCTGTAGTGCGTAAAAGTCGCTCTCTGCAAATGTTTGTTTTTCAAATAATCTATCGCGGATTTGACTCGAACGTGCACCGAGTGCATAGCCACCATTGCCAAAACGGGCGTTATCCTCAGCCGATACCACGCGAGAGTTACCAGTCCATAATCTGCCGCTTTGTGGGTTTTTAATAAAGGGACGTTCTAATTCATTTTGCAGCCAAAGCGCTGAGTAGTCATCGGCATTTACGCCAAGCTCACTTGGCGTTTTACGCGCCGGTATACCGCCCATGTTTTTCCACGCGGCGCTACCTTGGCTGTCTACCACCATTAGGTTTTGCACAGGTATTCCTACATCGCTTGCTACGGCAAGTGCATCATCTACTGTTTTGGCTTGCTCTAACTTTAATAGTTGCATATTAACGGCGTAAGGCTGATGTGCAGCCCAGCTCAATGCATAAGGTTTTTCGTTAATGTATTTTACAGGTCCGTATTCGCTAAGTATTAATGAATAGTTTTCGACTCCCCCATCGGGTAATGCAATAGGTTCATCTACTTGCCATGTTTTACTGTCATCATTTAAGGCAATCCAATCGGCTGTATCTAAATAGCCGTTAGTAAATCCCCATGCAATATTATTGTTAGTGCCCACTACGATTGCCGGCGCTCCGGGCAGCGATACACCGGTTACCTGAGCAGGTTTTCCATTTTGTGTATAATTTAATTGTGCTCTGTACCAAATAACCGGCACTGCCATCGATAAATGCATATCATCCGACACCATACCAGCACCTGTTTTAGTCAACGCACCTGTAACTGCCCAGTTATTACTGCCGCGCTCTTGGTAGGCTTCAATACTTTTAACCGTGTGCTGTGTTTGAGTTGGCAAAGTAGGTATACCGGCGTTATAAGGCGCTAATTTACTGCCATCAAGCGCAGCTTGGTATTTACTTGGTTGCGTTAAAAAATCAACCATTTGCTTTGTGTACGCTTGCTCAATTTGAATAAGTGCTTGGTCGCGCTCAAATGTCGCACTTTGTAAATCAAGGTACATGCTAAATATCACAAGTAGGCTGTCTTCGCTTTGCCATGGCTTTTGCGTTGCACCTGTTAGTAAATATTCAAAGCTTGAATACCCTACTTGCGCTAAACCTTCGTTTACACCTTGAGCATAGCTTTTAAGTAATTGCTTATCGGTATCAGGCAGCGTTTGTAAAATAATTTGGCTGCGTTTACGTAATTGATGAAAACGCATCTTTTTATCAAGCCCAAGCGCGGCTTCGCCAAATAATTCACTTAGCTCGCCTGTAGCATTACGCCTTAGTAAATCCATTTGAAAAAAGCGGTCTTGCCCATGCGCGTACCCTAAACCATAGGCAGCGTCGTTTCGGCTATTGGCATTTATAACCGCTTGCCCTAATGCATCGCGTGAAATTTTTACAGGCTCTACTACCGCATTACTGCGTCCGTTTCCGTCAAGGGCGGGTAAACTTAAACTAAGCACACCATAAACAATGGCAGTACTCGCCAGCCCTAAAATCACAATTAATAACAACAAGCGTTTGATTACTTTAAACATCAATCTTTCCTTTTCACGTTTTTGACCAAGCGTTAAGGACATATAATAACCACAGTTTTATTAAATAATAATGTTCTTGCTCGCAAAGGGTGAAATAAACATCAAAATCCACGATAATGTCGGCTCCACACATCGTGCAGAACTAGTTGAGATCAATATGACTGAAAAAACATTTATCAAAGGTAAAGACCGCGACCTAGAATCGTCAATCTCTACCATGCAAAACAAGCTTGAAGCCCTACACATTAATGTTGAAGAAGCGCTTTGGCTTAACCCTGTAGCTAACTGTTATTCGGTTCATATAAAAGACAGTGACTGCGGTGTTATGTTTACCAATGGTAAAGGCGCAACCGACAAAGCCTCTATTGCCTCAGCGCTTGGTGAATACTTTGAGCGTTTAAGCTGTAACTACTTTTTTGCAGACTTTTATCTAGGTGAAGAATTTGCCAATGGCGAGTTTACTCATTACCCAACCGAAAAATGGTTTAAAGTTGAAGGCGATGAAGTACCACAAGGTATTATGGATGAAAGCTTATGGGATTACTTTGACCCAGAGCGCGAACTTAACGCATCACATCTCTTTGATTTTAACTCTGGCAATATTGATCGTGGCATTTGTACCCTGCCGTACACACGCCAACGCGATAACCAAGACGTATACATTCCGGTAAACGTTATTGGTAATATTTTTGTATCTAACGGTATGAGCGCAGGTAACACGAAGTTTGAAGCTCGCGTACAAGGTTTATCAGAAGTATTTGAACGCGCTATTAAAAACCGCATCATCGCCGAAGGCATTTGTTTACCAATCGTGCCTGAAGACGTTGTTAAGCAATATCCTAAAATTCACGAAGCGTGTGAAGAGCTTCGCAGCCATGGCTTTCATTTACGTATTGCCGATGCATCGCTTGGGGGTATTTACCCAGTAATGAGCGTAACGCTTATTAACCCAACTGATGGTTCTGTATTTGCTTCTTTTGGTGCTCACCCATCATTTGAAGTTGCGCTTGAGCGTACCGTTACTGAGTTACTACAAGGTCGTCGTTTAGATCAGCTAGATGTATTCCAACCTGCAACATTTGATAACGATGAAGTAGCAACACCAGAGAACATTGAACTGCACTTTATTGATTCAAGCGGTTTGATTTCGCATGATTTCTTCCGTGCAAAACCTGACTTTGAATTTGTACACTGGGACTTTAGCGGCACAACAGAGCAAGAATATAACTTCTGTACTGACCTGATTCACAGCATGGATCACGATATATACATCATGGATTACACGCACTTAAACGTATACGCATGTCGTATTTTAGTGCCGGGCATGTCAGATATTTACCCTGTTGATGAGCTTATTTGGCGCAACAACAACGAAGGCGAAAAATTTCGCGAAGCATTCCTATCGCTTGATCAGTACGATGCAGAGCAATGGATGGAAATTTACGACAGCCTAGAAGAAGCCGGTCATAGCGATATTATCCGCGCCGCAGAATTTATTGGCTTAGCAACTGATGCCGACACACCATGGCACACACTGCGTATAGGTGAACTTAAAGCGCACCTATGTTTAGCCGCAGGCAGCGAAGAAGCCATTGATTGGGTTGATTGGATACTTCATACAGGCCAAGTAAACGAAGATGCAATGCGCCACTTCCGCTGTTTAAAAGCAATTCTTGAAATTAAATACGATGACGAGCGCGAATACGCTGATTACCAAGATGCATTAGGCTTAATGTTTGGTGCTAATAATGTAGCGCTGGCTATAGAAATTGCCGAAGGTAAAAAGCAGTTTAACGGTTTAACTTTCCCAGGTTTATCGCTTGAAGGCTTTAAAAAGCATGCGGCACTACTTGATGGTTACCGCAAGCTACACGTAGCAAAGCAAAATCATTGGGCACGTGAAGTTAGCGATTCGTAACTCGCTAAACTACTAATTATAAAAAATAAACGGCGTATTTGTTAATGCGCCGTTTTCATTTATGTCATAAATTAGCTATAGTTAATTTGCCTAAATTAACGCCACGATGTAGCTAATGCCACCGTCTAGTAATAACAAAAAAACGAATGTTCATAACTTTAAGCTGACCTTTTGGTTATCGCTTACGCTAACTGTACTAGTTGGTGTTGTTCTTGATCGTATTAACTATAATCGTGTAAAAGATGCTCACCGCCTACAAATTCTTTCAGAAGTAAGTACTTATAGAGCTCAACTCGAATCAACCTTAGTTTCTAATATTCAACTAGTACGGGGTTTAGGTGTTGCCGTTGCCGCAGAACCGGGTTTAGAACAAGAACGCTTTGAACAAATCGCAGCTCCTCTTTTTGATACATCAAATGAACTTCGTAATATTGGTGGCGCTCCCAATATGGTCATTCAAATGACCTATCCTTTAAAAGGGAACGAAAAAGCAATTGGCCTTAATTTTTTAGATAATAAAAATCAGCGTACTGATGCACTTAGAGCCCGCGACACCAACACAATTATTATGGCAGGACCGCTAACATTAGTTCAGGGGGGGGAAGCATTAATCGCCAGGGTTCCGGTATATACACCTCCTAATAATGAGTTTTGGGGGCTGTTGTCGGTTGTACTCGATATTGACAAGGTTTATACCAATTCTGGCGTTTACGAATTAGAAAAACAGTACAACGTTGCCATTCAAGGGCGTAATGGTTTAGGTAAAAAAGGCGAGTTTTTTTTCGGCAATCAAAATATTATTCAGCAAGATCCTCTTGAGTTCACTCTAAATTTTCAAGGCGGCAGCTGGCAGTTATATGTAGCGCCAAAAATCGGTTGGAGCCCTCCTATTTCATCAATATGGCCACTTCGGTTATCGATTATTATTATTTGCGGGTTATTAATCTGGGCCTTTTTATTCTTTTTGAAAATGCTTAATCGTCAGCAACAAAACGAAAAAATGCTTGAAGCAATGAGTGATCTAGCTCAAATAGGCGCATGGTCATTTAACTTAGAAACTAAACAAGTGTATTGGTCTGATATGACCAAAAAACTATTTAAATACCCATTAAATAACCAACCAGAATGGCCTAAAGATTTAAACTACTTTAAAAAAGGCACTAGCCGAGAAACAATTAAACCTTTAATTGAACGAGCCATAAAATATGGTGAAAGCTACGAAGTTGAATTAGAAGTAATGGATGCAGAAGGTGAATCTGTTTGGGTACTCGTACATGGTGAAGCAGAACGAAAGAATGGACGATGCACACGTATTTTTGGCTCACTACAGAATATTGATACCCGTAAAAAAATTGAATTAGAAAATAATAAAACCGCATTACATAACGAAATTTTAGCTTCTCTTACCGTTAATAAATTAATATTAAATGGGCAACTTAGCCAATCGAAAGATATTATCACTGAAGCAATCTGCCAAGCATTCGATATTAAACGTGCCAGTATTTGGTTTTTTAATGAAGACAAGTCTCAACTAAGCCCCTTTGCCATACATAGCAAACATTCGTCTAGTGACAAAATCGACTCTATTTGGCTAAGAAAAAACAACCCCGGCTTTTTTAATGCAATAGATCATCAAGCAGTATTTAATGCACCCGATGCACTAGAACACCCAATACTCGCACCAATTAAAGAGCAGTATTTAATGCCACTCGAGATTAAATCAATGCTGTGCGTAATTATTCCTGCGGGAAGTGGTGCTATAGGCGTTGTTTGCGCCGAGCAATGTCAATCCAAGCGCCACTGGTCTAAAAACGAAGAAAGCTTTTTAATTGCCGTTGCAGCGTTAATTGGCAGCTTGCACTCGAGCCAGCAACGAATTGAAACTGAACAAAAGCTGGTTGCCGCCAAAGAAACTGCAGAACAAGCTGTTGAAGCTAAAAGTGAATTTTTAGCAAGTATGAGCCACGAAATTCGCACCCCAATGAATGGTGTTTTAGGCATGCTTAATATAATTAAGCAAACGCAACTAGACCTGCAGCAAAAGCACCATATCGAACTTGCTCAGTCATCAGCTCAATCTTTACTTAATATAATTAACGACATATTAGACTTTTCTAAAATTGAAGCCGGTAAGCTCGATATTGAAAACGTGCAATTTAACCTACCTCGGTTATTAGGAGAAGTGGTTGAGTCGTTTGCTTTAAAAGTAGAGCAAAACAATACAAAACTTATTTTAGATGCCACTCAAATTACAGTTAGCGAAATAATTAGTGATCCGAACCGCTTACGCCAAATTTTGAATAACTTAATTGGCAACGCCGTTAAATTTACTATTGATGGCGAAGTAGTTATTACCGCCAAAGTGGATGAAACAACGGATGGCTCGTTTCTACAATGTTCGATTATTGATACTGGTATTGGTATTGACCCTAAAAAACAAGCGTCGTTATTTGATTCGTTTACACAAGCAGATACCTCAACTACACGCCAATTTGGGGGCACAGGGCTTGGCCTTGCCATAGTAAAACAACTGTGTGAGCTGATGAACGGTGAAGTAAGTGTAAACAGCATGCAAGGTGAAGGAAGTACATTTTCTTTCACAATACAAATACAGCCTCGCTTAAGTAAAGAACAAGATTTACCGAGTCATTTAATTAAAAACAAACATATTTTAATTATTGATGAGTGCTCGTTAAATGCAAATACAGCCAGCAAACAACTCACGGTATGGGGTGCAAAGGTTAATTGCATACATGACTATCTTGAGGTTGATGATTATTTAAATAATGTAACCACCCACCCTGAAGCTATTTTAGTTGATTACTACTTTTTTGAAAAAGCGCCGCAAACGCATATAACTGCGCTTAAAAACTTTATAAATATGCATAGTTGCAAGTTAGTTCTTATGGCGCCAATGAGTTATTCACCTGAGGAGTCTAAAGTAGGTATGGAAGTCGACTGTATGATTTTCAAACCACTCACACCGTCTGATTTGTTTGACTCACTCACTAACGATAAATACATTGAACAACAGCAGCAACAAGCACAACTACAAAATAAACTAACTAAAGCACCAGTACTCGATTCATCAGAGCCACAACTACTGCTCGTTGAAGACAATAAAATAAACCAAGTAGTTGCCTCGGCGCTATTAAAGCAAGCAGGTGTGACTTTTGATATTGCTGAAAATGGGCTTGAGGCAATTGTAAAACTCAATGCAAAACAAGGTAAGCCATATAAACTAGTTTTAATGGATTGCCAAATGCCTGAAATGGATGGCTACCAAGCCACTAAAGCCATTAGAGAAGGCGATGCAGGTAAGGGTAATGAAAGTATTACTATTATTGCACTTACAGCCAATGCCATGCAGGGCGATAAAGAAAAATGCCTAGCAGCAGGCATGAACGACTATTTAAGTAAGCCGCTCGATTTAGCCGCTCTAAAACCTAAACTCCAGCAATGGCTTGGTATCCAATAAAGGTGTAAGCTAATAAAATACGCTTACTAATTTGAGATTATTTATGCAGTTATCAGCAAATCAACAACGTATTCTTGGTTGCTTACTAGAAAAACAAAGCACAACGCCAGAACATTATCCGCTATCGTTAAACGCTCTAGTGAACGCATGTAATCAAAAGTCTAATCGCGATCCTGTGTTAAATCTTACAGATAGTGACGTGCAAAACGCACTTGATGAACTAATAGACATGCGCTTGGTAACTATAGATGAAGGGCTTTCTGGTCGCGTAAATAAATACGACCACCGCTTTTGCAACACTGAGTTTAGTAATCTGCAATTTTCTGCTCAGCAACGTGCCATTGTTTGTTTATTACTTTTACGTGGTGCCCAAACCCCAGGTGAATTAAGAACTCGCAGTGCTAGGCTTGCTGATTTTAATAACGTAAATGAAGTAGAAACAGCGCTCAATAAACTGATTGAAAGCGATTACGCCCGTAAATTAGAACGAGAAGCAGGTAAACGCGACAGCCGATACATTCATTTATTTGGCGAACAACAAAATAATCCCGCCGATGCCTTTGTTGCTCTACCAAGCGAAGTAATTAAAGATAAAGAATTAAGTGATTTACTGGCAGAAGTGGAAGAATTAAAAGTAGAGCTTCGCAAAATAAAAGCTCATTTAAAACTTTAATTAATTAAGACTAAATCACATAATAAGTTTATTGCGTATCACATATTAAATTTTATAAGGAGCTGGCAATGCGCGCCGAAATTATGGCTGAAATGAAGGTTAAGCCAACTATTGATGTAAATGCTGAGATAACTCGCCGGGTTGCTTTTATTAAAGCACGTTTAGTAGCAGCTCACTCACGATCACTAATATTGGGTATTAGTGGTGGTGTTGACTCATCAACTTGCGGCCGCTTATGTCAACTTGCCGTAAACGAGCTAAATAAAGAACACGATACTGACAAATACCAATTTATTGCTGTGCGCTTACCTTATGGCGTACAAGCCGATGAAGACGAAGCGCAAATGGCGGTTGATTTTATCCAGCCAAGTAAACGTATGACCGTAAACGTACAACCTGCGGCTGATGCATTGCATGAGCAAGCTATAGCTGCTGTAGTTGGCTGTGGTGAAGCACTGCCTGAGCAAGCTCAGATAGATTTTATTAAAGGTAATGTTAAAGCACGCCAACGTATGGTTGCTCAGTACGAAATTGCTGGCTTTTGCCAAGGCTTAGTAGTGGGTACCGATCATAGTGCTGAAAACATTACTGGTTTTTATACTAAATTTGGTGACGGCGCGTGCGATTTAGCTCCGCTATTTGGTTTATCAAAACGCCAAGTGCGTGCACTTGCTACTGCACTCGGTGCCCCAGCTTTATTAGTAGAAAAAGCACCTACAGCTGATTTAGAAAGCGACCGCCCGGGGCTTACCGATGAAGAAGCACTTGGTTTGAGCTATGAGCAAATTGATGACTTTTTAGAAGGTAAATCTGTTTCTAAAGACGTTGAACAAAAGCTTGTAAGTATTTACATGCGTACACAACATAAGCGCCAACCAATTCCGACAATTTACGATTAATGTTTTAGTAAATAAAATAAAGCAATTAACGCCTTTGAGGATTAATTGCTTTTTTGATCGACAGATTAAGAAACTGCGTATATTTTAGTAAATTAACGCTTTGAATTTTATAATACCAATTGCGTTAAATTAGTGATCTATTATAGCCCTAAGAAAATAGCGATAGATCGATCATGTTTTAACAATATTGGTATAAGTTACCCGCCAAAGAGAACACTGCCTTATATGACATCGCCGATCTTAATTACCGGCGCAGGCCAACGTATTGGTTTAGCGCTCGCTCAGCATTATATAGCCCAAGGGCAGGCTGTTATTATTACGTATCGTACTCGCCACAACGCTGTTGATAAATTAGAGCAACTAGGCGCTATATGTATTTATGCCGATTTTAGTACCGATGACGGTATAAGTGCATTTATAAATACGCTTAAAGAGCATACAACATCGCTGCGCGCTATTGTTCACAATGCATCAAGCTGGGACTGCGAAGCTAACAATCCTGACTTTGCAGTACTGTTCGATAATATGATGCGTATACACGCCAAAACACCGTATTTAATTAATTTAATGTGCGCTGAGCTGCTTATAAACTATCAGCAAAGTGAAAAAGTACCTGCTGATATAATTCACCTTACTGATTATGTAGTTGAAACAGGCAGCCCTAAACACTTAGCTTATGCAGCAAGTAAAGCAGCTCTCGATAACTTAACTAAATCGTTTAGCGCTAAATATGCGCCAAACATAAAAGTGAACTCGGTTGCTCCATCACTCATTATTTTTAATGAACATGACGATGAGCAATATCGAGCTAAGACCCTTAAAAAATCATTAATGGGCATTGAACCCGGATGCCAAGAAATTATCAATAGCATTGATTTACTATTACAAAGCCACTACATCACAGGGCGCTCTTTGCCTGTTGATGGCGGCCGTCATTTAAAGTAAATATAAATAAACTGAGATATTTATGCACAATGAATTAAAAGAAAGTTACGAAAAAATCATCACCGCAGTAGGCGAAGATGCTAACCGCGAAGGCTTACTTGATACGCCAAAACGTGCTGCAAAAGCAATGGAATATTTAACGCAAGGGTATCGTCAAACGCTTGATGAAATAACTAATAAAGCGGTATTTACATCTGACGCTGACGACATGGTGTTAGTGCAAGACATAGAGCTTTACTCTATGTGTGAGCATCATTTACTACCTTTTATTGGCCGTTGCCATATTGCTTATATTCCAAACGGTAAAGTATTAGGCTTGTCTAAATTTGCACGTATTGTTGATATGTTTTCACGCCGTTTTCAAATTCAAGAACAGCTAACGCATCAAATCGCTAAAGCAGTTGAAGAAGTTACTGGCGCTAAAGGTGTGGGCGTTATTGTTGAAGCAAAACACATGTGTATGATGATGCGTGGTGTAGAAAAGCAAAATTCAAGCATGCGTACATCAGTAATGTTAGGTAACTTTAGAAGCGATCCTAAAACACGTAACGAATTTTTGCAGCTTATAAAAGGTTAACCCTATGGCTAATGCAATTATTAACGTTACTAATTTGCGCCTGCGTACGTTTATTGGCTTTAACCCCGATGAGCGTGAAAAAAAGCAAGATGTAGTGATCAATCTAGAGATTCACTACCCTGCTGATGACGCGTGTAAAACGGATGAAGTTGACCAAGCACTTAATTATAAAGTGATCACCAAAGAAGTAATTAGCTTAGTAGAGCAAGGGCACTTCTTATTGCTCGAAAAATTAGTGGCTGAAATTCTTGCGGTTTGTCACTCACACCCAAGTGTTCATTACGCTAAAGCACGTGTTGATAAACCGCATGCACTGCGTTTTGCCGACTCGGTGTCGTTAACGCTTGACTGGGCTAAATAAGGCCTTAAAAAACTTATTTAAAAAAGCTTTTCGAATCCTACGGCAAGGGCGATAACCGCTAAATAGCGCGCGCCTTTGCCTAGTGTTACTAGTAATAAAAACATACTAAAGCGTACTTTAAATATCCCCCCAATTACAGTTAGCGGATCGCCTACTACTGGCAGCCAAGCAAACAACAAACTATACACACCGTATTTATTAAATTGCTTTTGTGCGCTATCAAGCCCTTTTTGCGATACCGGAAACCATTTTTTATCTTTAAAACGCAGTACCTGCGTGCCTAACCAGTAATTAACGCAGCTTCCCAATACATTTCCAAGTGTTGCTACGCACCACATAAGCCATAAATTAACTTTACCTTGGGCAATCATCCCCACCATTATCACCTCAGAAGAGCTAGGCAGTAATGTGGCAGATATAAATGCGCTAATAAATAACGTGAGATAAAGCATAATGTCCTTATGGCTAAACGTAAAAACCCAGCCTATAGCTGGGTTTATAATACCAATTTTATTAAAAACATGATCATTCTAGCGTATTAAATAACTCACTAACGACGTTAAAAATTATTTATATAGAACAACTATGTATCATAATTTTAGCCTTGTTATTGAGCTATTTTCTTATCGCTATAATAGATCACTAATTTAATGCAATTGGTATAAAAATAACTGAGGTTTTATTTTATCAAATTTAAACTAAACGGGTAATTAAACTCTTTACCTTCGTTAGCTTTAATACTTGCCATTACAACCATTACAAACCCAAAAATTGCCACTATAGGTAGTAATATTAAGCCTACTGCTACAAACATCAGTAAAAAACAAACTACATATGCAATTGCCATCGTTATTTGAAAGTTAAGCGCCTTTTTACCGTGCACGTCAACAACTGGCATCTCATCTCTTTTAATTAACCACACAATTAATGGCCCAATTATTGAGCCAAACGGCACAATAAATCCGGCAAGCGCACTCAAATGGCATAACATAGCCCACATACGGTCATCTTTGTTAACTGGTTCAACCTGTTGATTTTCTTCCATAACACTCTCCTTTTTGTTTTATGTATGTTGCCTCTTAACTAAACAAATGTCTACAAATCAACCAACGTATTTGTATTTAAAAATCACAGCGTGAAATCTTGTGATAAAAAAGTGATAAGTTTGTGAGAGTTTCTGGAGACGATTATTCAATACTTAACTCGAATCATCACTTACAGGAATAATAATGAAAACTTCTACATTAACAATCGCAATTCTTTTAGCGGCAGCTAGCCAATCGACTATGGCCGCAGAATTAGACCTAAAAGTTACTAACCTAACCAAGGGTATTCACTTTACTCCACTGTTAATTACAGCACACAACAGCGAAGACACACTATTTGAAGTAGCAACGCAAGCATCTACAGCATTACAAACAATGGCTGAAGGCGGCAATATTGCAGAGCTAGTTGCACAAGCAACTGCAGCGGGCAGTGATATGGCTGCAAATCCAGCTGAAGGTTTACTTGCACCAGCCGCATCTACAACGGCAACACTTACCACTACCGACGGTAACGAGTACCTATCATTAACTGCAATGATGCTACCAACTAATGATGGCTTTGTAGGCTTAAACAGCTGGAAAATCCCAACAGAAGCGGGTACTTACACAATTAATTTAAATGCTTACGATGCAGGCACGGAACAAAACAATGAGCTTGTAGTTGAAGGCTCTGGCGCTCCAGGTACTCCGGGTATTCCTGCGGCTCCAGGTGGCGACGCTGGCACTGGCGGTACAGGTATATTAAGTGGTGATACAAATACAAGCATCCATATTCACCCAGGTAGCTTAGGTGATGACGATTTAGAAGCGGGTAATAGCGATTTAAGTAATACAGTACACAGATGGTTAAACCCAGTAGCGCAATTAACCGTTACAGTTAAGTAGGAGCATGATTATGTCATCTGCTAACAACCTTAAAAAAAGTCTACTAGTGCTTGCACTTGCAACCACACTTGCAGCGTGTAGCGATAATGATAACGACCCAGTGGTTGAAGAGCCGGTCGTTGTTGAGCCAATTGTTGTAGAACCTGTGATCAGTGAGTTTACTATTACTTTTAGTAACTTAACTGCAGGACAGCCTTTGTCACCACTCTCTGTCATTGCTTTTGAAGATGAAGCACCTTGGTCATTCGGTACTACAGCTTCTGTTGGTTTAGAAATGCTTGCAGAAAGCGGTGCAAATGAAGAATACCTCAGCTATGAAGTTGCACTTGCTGCAGTTTCAGCTGAAGGCGCTATTGGCCCTGGTGAAACCACCACAGTAATCATTACTGTTGAAGAGCAAGAAACGCTTAATTTGTCATTTGCTGCCATGCTTGGGAATACAAATGATGCTTTTACCGGTCTTAGTTCTTTAGATGTATCAACATTAGAAGTTGGCGGTTCGTTATCACGCACTACGACTGCTTATGATGCGGGTACGGAAGCAAATACAGAAACAGCTGAAACTGTGCCAGGTCCTGCCGCTAGCGGTGAAGGGTTTAACGAAATACGTGACGATACAGCCGATATAATAACGATGCATCCAGGCATTGTTTCAAATCAAGATGGATTATCTACATCAGCACTTGGTGTTGAACATAAGTTTGATAACCCAGTATCGAAAATAGTAATTACGCGCACGCAGTAACGTTCCAGCTTGTAATGGGGAAGTAAGGGAGCACGGATGCCCCCCTTTTTACGAGGTAATACATGCGTCACGAAAAAATATTAGTAGTAGAAGATGACAGAGAAATAGGTAAGTTAATTACCACGCAGCTAACGTCGCTTAACTTACATGTTGATCATGTTGTAAGCGCAGAACTTGCCTTAAAAAAAATAGCTAAGCATCCCTACGGACTTATTTTACTCGATATAAACTTACCCCAAATGGATGGTTTGAGCTTATGCCGAAAAATAAAAGAGCATTACCCAACTACCTCCGTAATTTTACTCACCGCGCTGAGTAGCGATATGGACAGAGTTATTGGCCTTGAAATGGGCGCCGATGATTATATTTGTAAACCCTTTTTTGCACGCGAATTACAAGCCAGAGTAAAAACCCAATTACGCCACAGAGCACAGCTACTCGCTAGCCAAAATAACGACAACTCCCCCGTTGATAGCGAACAAACACTAAATGTAGGCTCACTCAATATAGAATTTAGTTCGCACCAAGTGTATTTAGGCAAGCAAGCCCTTAACCTTACCGCCACCGAATTTGATTTACTCGTTTACTTTGCACGCCATCCTAATCATGTTTTTAGTCGTCAGCAATTACTCGATAAAGTATGGGGTTACCAACACAGTGGTTACGAGCACACGGTTAATTCACATATAAACCGCTTACGTGCCAAGCTAGAAGAACACCAACAAGCGCCTATCATCGAAACAGTTTGGGGTGTTGGTTACAAACTAAACCCTAGCCAACTCAATTAAGACACCTATTATGAAATTATCTTTGTATCAAAAATTAGCTATATCGCTAGTCGTAATTTTTTGTTTTATTTGCGCCCTAGTTTACGGCTGGAGCAAGCAATTAGAACTGACTTCAAAACACCACGCCGAACAAAATCTGCACTTAGCGTTAGCGGAACATTTAGTACAAGATAACCCACTAATAAAAGAAGGGGTTTACGACTATAAAGCGCTTGAAAACCTCTTCCATACCTTAATGTTATTAGGCCCTGCGTTTGAATTTTATTTTGTAGACGAAACCGGAAAAATTCTTACTTACTCAGCAAAGCCGGGTAAAGTTAAACGCACGCATATTAGTTTAACGCCTTTAAAAAGGCTGATTAACGACCCAAGCGCTGCACCTATTTATGGTGATAATCCTCGTAATAAAGAGCAACAAAAAATATTTTCAGCCGCGCCAGTATTTAATCAAGATAAGCTACAAGGTTATTTATATGTAATTATTGGTGGTGAGGCTTACGATACCTCACTAAGCACTGTAAAAAATAATGATAAGTTATGGCTAGCTGCTTTATGGCTTGGCTCTGCACTCGCATTTTTATTTATTGCGATGCTAATTTTACTACGTTTTTTTACCAACCCAATTCAGCGCTTAGCACGCGATGTTAGTAATATTGAAGCCGCTAACTACAGCCTTACCGACACCAAGCTAAGTAACTATTCAACGCAAAAAAGTAACGAAGTGCATAGTTTAGGGCGAAGTATTCAAGCCATGTTAACGCGTATTAATGAGCAGTTTAAAGCGCTTGAACAAGGCGATAAACAACGCAAAGAGTTGCTGACCCATCTATCGCACGACCTACGTACACCACTTGCTTCACTGCAGGGGTTTTTAGAAGTATTAAATCAGTCAGGCGAGCAGCTAAGTAAAAAAGAGCAGCAAGAATACTTGCAGGTATCGCTTAATAATTGCGGGCAATTAAAGCTACTCATAGAGCAAATATTTGAGCTTGCTCACTTAGAAAATGGCGAAATAAGTATAAATAAAGAAACCTTTAATTTAGGTGAACTCATTTACGATTGCATGGCAAAATTTAGTTTAGCCGTTGACAAAAAAGGCATTAGTTTGTCGGTAGAACCTGCGATTTGTGATTTTCCTGTGGTTGCCGATATAGCTAAATTAGAGCGCGTGTTAAGTAACTTAATTGATAATGCAATTAGGCATACCCCTCGCGGCGGCAGCATTGCAGTACATGTAAAACGCAGTGACGATAATCAACTATTTGTGCATGTATCAGACACGGGCGTAGGCATAAAAGAAGATGAGCTGAATGCTATTTTTGATCCGCACTACCAAGCAAGTAATTCTAATAAAGAAGGGCGCCAGCAAGGTGGTTTAGGATTGGCTATTTGCAGAGGGTTATTAAAACTGATGGATAGCGAAATTTACGTACAAAGTGAAATTGGTAAAGGCACTATGTTTAGCTTTAACTTGCCACAAAAAAAGGTGCTTTCTTAAAAAGCACCTTACATTTTTGTTTATTTTAAATATATAAATTAATTACTTTTTAATACCCGCTAAATCAAGCATAAATGCATAGTTTAGCGCGGTATCTTCTAAGCGCTTAAAGCGACCCGATGCGCCGCCGTGCCCTGCTTCCATATCTATTTTAAACAGTAACTTATTGTCATCAGTTTTATAGTCACGCAGCTTAGCAACCCATTTTGCAGGTTCAAAGTATTGAACTTGTGAATCGTGCAAGCCAGTCGTTACCAACATATTAGGATATGCTTGCTTAGATACTTGGTCGTATGGCGAGTAAGACAGCATGTAATCGTAATACGCTTTTTCGTTCGGATTACCCCACTCGCCGTATTCATTTGTTGTAAGCGGAATGCTCGCATCAAGCATCGTTGTTACTACATCTACAAACGGTACCGCAGCAACCATGCCTTTATAAAGCTCAGGCGCTTGGTTTGCTACTGCGCCCATTAATAAGCCACCAGCACTGCCACCTAACGCAAATATTTCATCTTTTGCGCCATACTTTTGAGAAACTAATGCTTTGGTTACGTCAACAAAGTCATTAAACGTATTCTTTTTAGTGAGTAGCTTGCCGTCTTCGTACCAAGGACGACCTAGCATTTGCGAGCCACGTACATGGGCAATTGCAAATACAAAACCACGGTCTAACAAGCTCAAGCGTGAGCTTGAGAACGTTGGATCCATGGTTGCGCCATAAGAACCGTAACCATATTGCAGTAGCGGGTTAGTGCCATCTTTTTTAAACGCATCTTTACGGTAAACTAAGCTTACCGGTACTTTTATGCCATCACGTGCTGTTACAAAAATACGCTCTGAGGCGTAATTGTCAGCATCAAAATCACCTAACACAACCTGTTGCTTAAGAAGCGTTTTATCGCCAGTCGCTAAATCTACATCGTACGATGAGCTTGGAGTGGTCATGCTTGTGTAGTAAACACGTAACGTGCTGCTATCTATATCGTTATTGCCATAAGTACCAATTGTATAAGCGCTATCGTTAAAGCTCAGTGGTAACTCTTTACCTGTTTTTAAATCACGCGCAATCAACTTTGATTGGCCCATTTCACGTTCTTGGTAAACTAAGTAGTCATTAAATAAATCAATGCCTTCGAGTTTAATATCATCGCGCGCTGGGATCACACTTTGCCAATTAGCCTTGTCGCCTGCTTTATCAATATCAACTTTCATCAGCTGAAAATTTACAGCATCTAAGTTAGTTACAATGTAGTAAGTATTCCCTAGCTTCGAAATATCATATTCAAGCCCTGCTTCGCGCTCAATTAAGCGTTTAGGCATTGCCTTAGTATCATCAGCACTTAATACAGATACGCCTGATGCAGCCGTGCTACTGTGCCAAATATAAATCTCTGACTCATCTTTGCTTTTACTCATACCCATGTAGTAACTGGTATCAGTTTCTTCGTAAATTAGCTCATCATCAGCTTGCGATGTACCTAATGTATGACGATACACTTGGTAACCTAGTAGAGTTTGTAAATCTTTTTTAATGTAGTAAACCGTTTTATTATCGTTTGCCCACACAATGCCACCGTTGGTGCCTTCAAGTGTGTCTTCGAGTAATTTACCGGTAGTTAAATCTTTTATTTTTACGCTATAAATACGACGGCTAACAGTATCTTCGCCATAAGCCATTAAATTGCCATTAGGGCTTACATCTAAACCACTTACTGCATAATAATCATGACCTTTAGCAAGCTTATTTACATCTAAAATAACTTGCTGATCGGTACCTGCAAAATCGCTGCTGCGTAAGTAAGTAGTGTACTCGTTATCGCCACGTGTTTGTGTTGAGTAAAAATAATCACCGTTTTTAACTGGGACCGAATCATCGTCTTTTTGAATACGCCCTTTTAGCTCTTCAAACAACTCACTTTGCAGCGTTTTAGTATGTGCGAGCATTGCATCAGTGTATGTGTTTTCAGCTTCTAAATAGTTAATTACCTCTGGTGCTTTACGTTCATCATCACGTAGCCAATAGTAATCATCAATGCGTGTATCACCATGAATAGTCATTTCTTGTGGCACTTTTTTAGCAACCGGCGCAACAGCTTGTGCAACTTGAACCGTTTTAACTTGTGTATTACTTTTTTTGGTTTCTTCAGGGGCTTGATTACAGCCACTTAAAATAGCGAGTGATAGTGCTGCGAGTGCGAATGGAGTACGTTTCATCAGTCAAAGTCCTTGTTGTATTTTTATTTTTTATTAAGTAATTAAATATACCTATAAATTAGAGTTTGTAGTTGTTTAGTTTGTGAAGCAATGTAAAAAGGGAGCCGTAGCTCCCTTTGTATAACTATTAAGTTATAAAATTACTTTTGTTTACGACGACGTATAAATGCAAATGGCGCTACTAGTAATGTTAACCATGCAAGTGAGCCAGATGAGCTCTTTTTGCTTTCTGGTGCTACAGTCTCTACTACTGGTGGTACAACCTTAGTAATACTTACAGTAACTACAGCAGGAGCAGATACATTACCGCGTACATCAATTGCAACAACTTGAAGTTCAGCTGATGAATCACCAGTTAACAATTCAGTATTAGTTACAACCACTTGTCCATCCGCATCAATACCAAAACCTTGGTGAGTACTTGATTGAACGTAGTATTCTGACACATCTAAGTCTTGCTCAGACTCAGTGATAGTTAGTGCACCAACAACCGTTCCGTTAGCAGCATCTTCTGAAACACTAAACTCACCACCAACTAGCATTGGGGCGTCGATTGCAGGAAGCTCTAACTCAGTACTACTCATCACTTTAACAATATCCAAACCAGATGTTTGTGATAATGCAAATGGACCGCTTGCTTCAACAATTGCTTTTTCACCCGGTTTAAGTGAAGTAACTGCTTCGCCAGTTTCCATAGAAGTAAGCGTTACACTTGGAGATGCTCCAAATGTAGTTGAGCCTTCAATACTATCGGTCTGAGTGAATACACCTGTAACATATGAAGGGTAACCCACAGATGCTTTAAAGTTCATATTCTCACCAAGCAATGAACCATCAACGTTTAGTAGCTCACTACAAGTTGAGAAGGTAATAGTATCTTCACCGGCTGAGTGATAAAGCGGAGTAACCCATGCTAACGAATCGTTACCAGCGCCATCAGTTTCACCAATTACTGTACGGCTACGACCAGGGAATGCTGTTTGACGACCGCGGTCGTTATAGTTTTGCATAACTTGATCATAAACACCGTCATTATCTGTATCTATTTCAAGTCTATAGCCCGCTTGGAATACGTGCGTTAATGGGTCGCGCAATTGGATAGACGATGTTACAAAAATACCAGAGTCACAAGAGCTATCTGCAAATGCAGAGAAAGTAGTCGCTAAAATATTAAACTCAGCTTCTTCTCGTGTTTTCTCTGTGCCTGTTGCAACAATGCTTTCTGCAAAAGGAGTAATGTCTGTTTGGCCGCTATTTTCAACAATAAGTGCCATTTCGTTATCAATGATTTGAGATGAAACGCTTAATTCTGTCGCAGCTTTTGGCATTGCATGATACACAACGTGCAAATCGTGGTCTGTATCTGTGCTTGCATCATTAAATACCAATGCACCATCAAACTCGACTGAAGTAAGAGCAGCGCTTCTTGCAGCAATGTCGTCTGCACTAAATGGGTTTTCTAATTCCCACGCTGGTAGTTTTGTTGGATCAACAGTTAGCGTCACATCAAAGTTAATTGACTGACCTGCAGGGATTGTTACCGACTCAGGGAAATCCCAGCTAATTGCAGCTGTATCGTCATCATTTTGGTAGCGAGCTTCAGTACGCAGCGCATACGTTTTAGCATCTGATGAGAAGTTCTTAACAGTCACTGTTTTAGTTAGAGACTCTGTTTCAGCCATTGACACAAGGCCGAATGAAAGAGCCGCTTGTTTAGTATTAAACTGTGTATTATTAACCCATGCAGCAACTGGTAAGTTGACTGCTTTAGTTACATCAACCAAGCCTGAACCAATCATACTAATTGGAGCCAGTTCTGAGTCAGGACTGCTTGCTAAAGGCTCATTTGTTACATTTAAGTCAGCTGCATTCATTATTGTAGCTTTAATCTCAAATGCATTACGCTCAGGATGAGCTTCACGTACCATTGCAACAGCGCCGGCTGTAATAGGGCCTGAAAAAGAAGTACCATCTACTGGTGCTAGCTTATCCTGTGTACCTGCTGCTGCAACTAATATACTAGTACCAGGAGCAGTGATTTCTGGTTTTAATAAACCATCCATCGAAGGTCCACGAGAAGAGAACGTAGCTACCGCACCTGCTGTAGTTTTAATTTTTACATCAATATCAAATGTTGCCGTATCGCCTGCAGCTAATTGAGCTTTTAAAGCAGCACCTGCAGCAAAATTAATGCCTGCACTTTTAATAATTACATTGTCATCACTGCCACCCATTGGTGCAGGAGTGCCATCATCTGTATTATTTGCAATCAATACAAACTCAGCACCTTTCTTCTGTGCACTAAGTACTTTAACTGTAAATGCACATGCACCACGGTCAATTAAAACCGCTTTACCAGTAAAATCAACATCATCAGCAAAATCAACACAACCATCTTGGTTTGTGTCAGGATACACTAAATCAATATCTGCACCTGTAATTACAAAGTCAGTTTGCGGGCCAAAGCCTGATGCTTGAATATTACCTTCAATACCAGCAACAGTACCTGTAGCAGTGCCAACTTCAGTTGTAGGATGAGTCATTGCGCCTACTGATAACGCATTTGGTGTCGTGCTTGGGCCACCAATACGGAATGGATGATCACCATCATTACCGGCTGAAATAACCATATTCACACCTAAATCAACAGCACGTTGAATTAGGTATTGCGCACCACCACCTGTATATGTATCGCCAAACTCGCCACCTAATGACATGTTCATAACATCTACGCGGTCTGAAATATCACCATCGCCATTTGGATCCATTGCAGCTTCTAATGCCGCAGCTTGAGCAGCACTTGGACAGCCACCACCACAAACAGAGTAAACATATAATTCAACATCAGGTGCAATACCATTCACTGAATTTGAAGAAGACGTACCATGGTTTGTTGGTTCATCTACATCAGGAATTACAACTTCAGGATCATTCTCGATCGGGTCTGCATCTTCATGAATAAAATCGTAACCGCCTTGTACAATACCTTGTGGCCAATTAACCGTTGTAGGATCAGCTTGAGCAGCATTGTATGCTTCTACAGTACCCTCACCACCAAATGCTTTGTGGGTATAGTCAATACCAGTATCTAGAACAGCCACACGCTGACCTTTACCAGTTACAATACCATCAACAATTAAAGGCTTAGCATTAATATATTCAGACGTTGCAGCTACATGTAATTCGTAGTCAAACATTGGTAATACTTTAGCCACTCGTGAATCTTTAGCTATTTTAGCTAAGGCTTCTGGTGTCGCCTGCACAATTAATGTTGGTGCTAATATTTTTGTTTTACCAATTATTTTTGCATCAAAGTCTAAGCTACTAAGCTCGTTGGCCATCGTGTTTTGAAGCAACTCAACGTTAGCAATCATTTCACGACTGCTTGACGCTTCATAAGTGCCAGAAGCCACAGCATCAACAGAAGTTGCTGCACGTAAAACAATCATATGTGCTGAAGGCTGTTTTTGCTCAGATGCTAACTCTTTCACCTGTTCAGCAGCTTGAGGTGCAATCGTTGCATTAGGTAAAGTTGCCGCATTAACAAAAGTAGCAAGAAATGCACTTGAGACTGCCGTAGCTATAGCAGTTTTTTTTATTATATTTTTAGCCATGAGTTCCCCTTGGATAGGTTATGTATTATTGTATTTGTATTAATCAAAATGATTGTATTGTTGTACTGAATATAAAACTTTCGGTACAACCCAAGCAACACCTTGGTTACAAACACATGACATCAAATCCAAAAAACAAGAAAACATCACCTCAGCAAATTGATTTAAAACAATAAAGTTAAAAAATCATATTTGTGAACTAATGTAAACAACTCTAACTTTTTCTTGAGAAATGAATGAATAACGAAGTAATTAACATTTTAACCATGGCTAAAGTAATTCAAACGGCCGTTGCCCCTGTATTCTTAATCACGGGTATTGCTGCTACTTTAGGTGTTTTATCTAATCGTTTAGCACGAATTACCGATAGGGCACGTCAGCTAGAACGCAGACTAAAAGTAAGTACTGACGAGGACTTTAATAAATCACTCGCTACAGAGCTGCGCGCCCTTTTAAAGCGTTCTCGATGTATACATATTGCTTTTAGTTTAAGTGTATTAAGCGCACTACTTGTATGCGCTGTGGTTATGTTGTTATTTTTATCGCATATTCAATCTATAAACTTAGGCGTTACAATTGCCTGTTGTTTTGTAGCAGCAATGGCATTACTTATATGTGCATTTATGTCGTTACTTGGTGAGGTATTCTTAGCAACTAGAAGCATGCGTCGCGGGATGATATTTGCAGATATTGATATAAACGATTAAGTTTTAGTTAAATCTATCGTATTCACTTGAATAAATACGATGTTAGATACAAGATACCGAATTAAGAATTACAATTTTCAACAGGGGCAAACATGAAATTAAAAAAAGTATTAGCAACAATAGCACTGGCAACGTGTGCATTTAGCGTATCGGCAAATTCTGCATTTAAAGAACCAAGTGACGCGATTGAATACCGCCAAGCTGCGTTTTCAATGATTTCAGTGCAAATTGGTGACATGGGCGCAATGCTAAAAGGTAAAGTACCTTTTGACGCAGAGCAATTTAAAATGCGTGCTAACAACGCTGCCGCACTTTCAAAAATGCCATGGGAAGCGTTTTACGAAGGAACAGATAAAGGCGACACAGCTGCACTTGCTGCTGTTTGGGCCGAAAATGCAACCTTTGTTGAAAAAGCGAATGCTTTTGCAGCAAATGCAGATAAGCTAGCGTTAGCAGCCCAATCGGGCGATAAAGCCGTAATTGGTAAAGCTTTTGGCGCATGGGCTAAAGGCTGTAAAGATTGCCATAAGCAATTTAAAGATTAATTATTGTTGTAGCCAGTTTAACAACAATAAATAGATAATAAAAAAGCACTGAGCGTTAATAACGGTCAGTGCTTTTTTTATGCTTTATATTTACGAGACTTTAGCAGCTCGGCTTTTAAAAGGGCGCTTAAATAACGCACCAATATCGCCTAGAATAATATATAAACACGGTACTAATATAAGCGTTATTAACGTTGCAAACATAACAGCAAAGCCAAGTGCTACTGCCATAGGTATTACAAACTTAGCCTGCAGGCTTGTTTCAAACATAATAGGTAATACACCAGCAAAGGTTGTTATAGACGTTAATAGTATTGCTCTAAAGCGGGCACAACCAGCTTCTATTACTGCATTTTTAACGCTAACACCTTCGCGGCGAACTTGGTTTACATAATCTGTCATTACAAGTGAATCATTTATAACAACACCTGCTGCGGCAATTAAGCCAAATCCCGACATTAAGCTCATATCTAAATCAAACCAGTAATGACCCCAAATAGCCCCGGTTAAACTAAACGGAATAACCGACATTACAATAAGCGGTTGTGAATAGCTTTTAAGCGGCACAGCTAGCAGTATGTATACTAAAATCATTCCGCCAATAAAAAACATTATTTGCTCATTAGCTTGAGCTTGCTGCTCTTCTATTGCGCCACCAAGCTCTGATTTAACACTTGGGAATTCTTCTATTAGCTGTGGCAGTAGATTTTCTTTTACTTGCTTAACCACTTCGCCTGGCTCAATTTGCTCTTCATCAATATTGCCATAAACATACACGGTACGGTAACCACCTTCGCGGCGTATATAGCTAATACCTGGTGTTTCTGTTAGCTCTACTACATCACCAAGAAGTACTTCTCGCCCTTGTGGGGTAGTAACAACGGTGTGTTTAAGCGATGAAAATGCCTCACGAGTCAGCTTAGGGTAACGTACCATTACGCGCACTTCTTCGCCGTTTCGGATTACACGCTGTGCTTCGCCACCATAAAAACTAGCACCCACTTGATTTGCAATACCGGCTAAATCTAAGCCTAAATCGTAAGCAACAGGTTTAAGGCTCATTTGCACTTCTTTGCTCGCAGGATCTATGGTTGAGCTAATATCAAACAATCCTTTTTGCTGTTGAAGTAATTGAATAAAACGACGACCCGCTTGATTTAAAGTATCTATGTCTGAGCCATACAGTAAATAGCCAAACTCGCCGCCGCCATTACCACCGCCGCCACCAACATCGTCTTGAATAGTTAACGACTTAATACCAGCAATAGTCGGCATAGCCTCACGCCACCGTCGAGAAAGCTCAAATGCATTGTATGGACGTGAATCTTCGTCAACTAATGGAGCTAGTAACTGCGACTCGGTTCTGCCTTGATTAAATACCAATACATCACGAATAATTTTTTGACCAAACTCACGTTCAGTCTCTTCATCGACTCTAAGTACCATAGCTTCTATTTCACGAATAGCAGCAATGGTTTGTAAGTCAGAAACGTTGTCGTTCATTTCTACTTGAATTTGTGGAAAGTCGTGCGGCACTTTAGGAGTTGGAACTGTACGTACTTTATTAGACGTAATAAGTGCAATACTGATTATAAACATTGCAATAAAAGCAAACAAAACAGTCCAGCGCCAATCAACACACTTAGCAATAAAACGTTTGTATGGGCCATTTACGAAACCAAAAAAGCGTGTATTGAAGCGATCGCGCCAACCACCCTTTTTAATCGGCGAAAAGTGCGTATGAGCAATGTGAGCTGGCAGTATCAGCTTTGATTCAATCAAACTAAATACTAAACACAGCATTACTACAACGGCTATACCATAAAAGAAGGCACTTTCTGGCCCGCTCGACATTGTGAATGGTGCAAATACAGCAATTGTTGTTAACACACCAAAGGTTGCTGGGGTCGCGACTCGGTTAGCGCCACGCACAACATTTTCTACACCACCGCCGCTTTTTTCAACTTCGGTGTAGGCAGCTTCCCCTATCACTATGGCATCATCCACCACTATGCCGAGCACCATTATAAAAGCGAATAACGAAATAATATTAATGCTAATGCCAAATAGTGGCATCATCATCATGGCCCCTAAAAAACAAACAGGTAAGCCAATCATTACCCAAAGCGCTAGTTTAAAACGCAAGAATAACGACAACATAATTGCCACCAAAATAGCACCTTGAAACAGGTTAGCTTTCATCATATCAAGGCGAGCATTTAGGTAGTAGGTCATATCCATTAATGGCTCTAATCGAATACCTGGCGGTAGCTGCTTATTTTTTTGATCAATAAACGCTTTAACCGAATCCGCAACGGGAATCATGTTTTGCTCTTGCGTTGCTTTTACCGATAAATACACCGCGTTTTCGCCATTAAACTTAAAGTAGCGCTCACCTTCAGTAAATTGATCTTTAATAACTGCAATATCTTGCAGTAAAACTTTAGCGCCATACTCGCCAATTTTTACCGGAATTTGCCTAAACTCTTCACCTGAGTAAAACTGATTCTCGACGCGAACAGAAATAACACCTGCGTCTGTTTTTAGCTGCCCCGCCGAAAAGTTAGCTGAGTAACGGCGTACCGCATTCATCACATCACTAAGGGTTAGATTATATTGGCGCAGCGTATCGGGCTCTATTTCAATTGCTATCTCATCAAGAGGAACATCGTTTACCACTAACGACACGTTAGATAACTGTAGTAACTCATCCTCTATTTGGTTTGCTATAGGCTTAAGCTCTGTAA
Source organism: Pseudoalteromonas sp. RB2-MNA-CIBAN-0110 (assembly GCF_040309305.1). Classification (NCBI taxonomy): domain Bacteria; kingdom Pseudomonadati; phylum Pseudomonadota; class Gammaproteobacteria; order Alteromonadales; family Pseudoalteromonadaceae; genus Pseudoalteromonas; species Pseudoalteromonas sp. RB2-MNA-CIBAN-0110. The sequence continues at coordinate 71,282 of NZ_JBEOOQ010000009.1, forward strand.
GTGGTAAGTCAGCAACGAGCGTCATACCTATTACGTCTTGCCTAAACTCAACCTGACTTATGGTGACCGGTTCCATACCCGCCGGAAAAGTCGCAATACCATCAACACGCAACTTTACTTTATCAAGCACATCGGTAAGTTTTGCATCGGTGTTTATTTCCAGGCTGGCTGTACCGCCATTTCTAAATGCGCGATACACGCCTTTTTTAATTTCGGTTATATCTTTAAGTGACTCTTCAACTTTTATAAGAATACTTTCTTCTATTTCCTGAGGAGAGGCACCTGGGTAATTAGCCTCAATATTAATGTAGTTAATCTCTACATTAGGAAACATTTGACGCTGAATCGTAAAGTAACTTATAGCCCCCATAATAATGATAAAAAACATCATTAAATTAGCGGCTACTGAATTATTAGCAAAGTAGGCAATTAGCCCTGTTTGTTTTTGTTGTATTGACTCGCTCATAACTATTACACCCTACAGCTGTTGCGTGTTTGAAGTGCTCGTTTCTGAGCTTTCAAGTTTTGCAGCTACACCTGCAATTTTAACCTGCATTCCTTTTTGCGGGTATTCAGGTAAAGTAATAACGAGTTTATCATCGGCATTTAAACCGCTGCTAATATAAAAATACTCACCCTCTTCACGAATAACCGTTACCTTACGTGGCTCTAGTTCTTGATTTTCGTTTACTACCCACACAGTTTGGTTGTTAACCAAAGCTTGCGGTAAACGGTAAATATTATTAAGCATTGCACCTGCAAAATTTACCTGTACGTAGCTACCAAACTTAATGGCTGGTTGTATGTTTTTAAGACCGTATGGGTCTTCAATTCGCACTACTAAACTGCTCATACGCGTAGCGTTATCAACAATCCCTAGGTCGCGGTCAATTACACCTTCACGGGTGAAGCTGTTTAGGCCTTTTTGAATAATCGTTGCGGTAATACCTTTAATACGCTCTGGCAAAAAAACGCTATCGAACCCTGCTATAGGAATAATCACTTCAGCAGTTTCAATATTATTGAGCTCAGCAACTTGCGAACCCATAGTGACAAATTGACCAACACCTACATTTCGGCTAATAACCAATGCATCGTAAGGGGCTGTTACTTCACAATTATCTAAGTCACGTTGTGCACGTTTTAATGCAGCTTGCGCCGACTTTACAGATGCCTGCGCACTTAACACTTGAGGCTTACGTAAAAATAAGTCGGTACGCGCTTTACTTGGAAAACGCTTTGCTTCATCTGCGGCTACTTGAGCTTGGGCTTGCTCTTCAATTAAGCCTGCTTGTGCACGAGCAATTTCTGCCTCTGCAACAAGTACTGCTGCTTCGTAGTTGTCTTTTTCGATAGTAAATAACGTCTCACCGCGAGCAACGATGCCGCCGGCTACAAAATTAGGATGCCAACTTAACACTTCACCCGACACCTGCGCCGAAAGCTGTGTACTTTCAAGAGGCTTTACTTCACCGTAGCTATTAATAATAACTTGATGATCGTTTGCAGCCACTGGCTCAACTTGCACTGTTGGACGAGTATCAATTACTTCTTTTTTTTCTGGCTCTTGTGCAATGGCATTTATTCCCATAAAGCCAACAACACCAACAATTAGCGCTACAAATGGAAAAACCCATCTAAGTGAATTTGTTTGCATATCCTATTATCCCCAAAATTCTATTAGCATCATAATACCAGAGCCTTATGAAACATTAAGGTGACATTTGTAAGCAACTGTTGCAAATACATATAAACCACTGCTATTTAGGGCTATAAAAATAACTTTGCATGCAGCTCACCTCATTTGTTATATTTTGTTACAAACTTTTGTTTATTAATATCAGTTGATTAGCGTTGTACACTTAAATTTCGTCGCGAAGATGTGCGAAATTAAATTAATTTACGTACAGTCCAATTAAATTAACAAATATTAAAAGTCTCAAAATGAAATTAACGACCATCACCCTTGCGCTTAGCTTAGCGTTTGGCAGCCATGCATTTGCAGCCGATAAAAAAGACGAAAAAGAGCCAAAAACACTTAGCGAAATGATCAAAGGACAAACCGAATTTGCCGGTATATTTAGCCTTTATCAAGACGAAAAAACCGGTAAGCACCTTATGGTGATTAACGAGTCCCAACTTAATACGCCGTTTGTATATTTTGCGCACACTGTCGATGGCGTTACAGATGCAGGCCATTATCGTGGTTCGTACCGTGAAACTAAGTTAATTGAATTTAGAAAATACTTTGATCGTATCGATATCATTAGCAAAACACCTCGCTACAAATTTGACGAAAACAGTGCAATTTCAAAAGCGAGTGATGCCAATATTAGTGAAGCGGTACTTGCGAGCATTAAAATAGAAAAAGAAGAAGACGGTAAAATAGCATTCAACGTAAATAAGTTATTTTTAAGCGAATCACTTCATAAAGTATCACCTACGCCAAATCCAGCTGATAAAAACGCTAAAAAGCGCTTTAAAGTAGGCAAATTAGACGATAAAAAATCACGCATTATTAAACAGCGTCCATACCCTAATAACTTAGACGTGGTTGTTGATTACGTATTTACTAACCCAAGCCCAACGGTACGCGGCTCAAATGCAGTAAGCGACCCACGTAGCGTATCGGTAAAAGTTCAGCACTCGTTTGTTGCTCTACCTAGCAACAACTATGCACCTCGTATGGATGATGCGCGCATTGGTTATTTTACAAATCAATTTGATCAAATGACATCTGCCGATTGGGCACCTTATGAAGATGTTATAAAACGTTGGGATCTACAAAAGAAAGACCCTAGTGCAGCACTTTCAGAGCCAGTAAAACCAATTACTTGGTGGATAGAAAACACCACACCCATTGAATGGCGCGATACTATTCGTGACGCTGTTTTAACGTGGAATACTTCTTTTGAAAAAGCCGGTTTTAAAAATGCCTTAGAGGTAAAAGTACAACCAGATGATGCAGACTGGGATGCGGGCGATATTAATTACAACGTACTGCGTTGGACTTCGTCACCTAAGCCTCCATTTGGCGGATACGGACCAGCACTTGCTAACCCATTAACAGGCGAAATACTGGGCTCAGACATTATGCTTGAGTTTGTATTTATGAAAAACCGCTGGATTTATGACACACTTTTCACTCAAGGAACAATGAGCCACAGTGAAGCAACAAATACCGGTGAGCTAAATTGCTCACTAGGGCATGAGATTCAACAAAATCTAATGCTTGCCAAAGGTCTTGCTAGCGGCGACAAAATTGAAGATAAAGAAATGCTTCGCCAAGGTCTAACGCAATTGGTACTTCACGAAGTTGGCCATACTTTAGGTCTTAACCACAATATGAAATCATCTATTTTGTGGGATGAAAAAGAAGTACACGACAAAAACAAAACCCAAGGCATAGTAACCGGTTCTGTTATGGATTATGCACCGGCTAACATTGCCCCAATTGGTATGCAGCAAGGTGATATTTTTCAAACAAAACCAGGTCCTTACGATGATTGGGCAATTAACTATGGCTACAGCGTAGCACTTGCAGATGAAGCTGCTGAGCAAGCTAGACTTAAAAAAATACTTGCTCGTTCAAGTGAACATGCCCTTGCCTTTGGTAACGATGCAGACGATATGCGCGCACCAGGTCGCCATATCGATCCACGTGTCATGATTGGTGATTTGTCGTCAAATCCTGTGGCCTATGGCGCAGATCGTATGGCGTTAATTAATAAATTATTTACTGAGCTAAAAGATAAAGCAACGGTTAAAGGTGAGTCTTACCAACAGCTTGTTACCTCTGCTAATAGCTTATTTGGTCAATACCGAGCTCAAGCAGGTGTTGTTTCTCGCCAAATTGGTGGTGTGTACGTTGAGCGTGCTGTAGTGGGTGATGCAAACGCAGATAAACCATTTACACCGGTATCTCTTGAACGTCAAACACAAGCGATGGATATACTCGCAAAGTTTGTATTTGCACCAGACGTACTACAAAACATGCAACCTCTATATAGCTACTTGCAACTGCAACGTCGTGGCTTTAATCACTTTGGTAAAAATGAAGACCCTAAAGCACACAAAATGATTTTAGGTATGCAAAAGTCTGTACTTGCGCAGCTATTACACCCAGCCGTATTACTGCGTATTTCTGATACTGCTTTGTACGGCAATGAATATAGCCTAACTCAGTTTATGCAAGATTTAACCGCTAATATTTTTGTGAAAAGCAAAGACGCAAATTCTATTAGTCACAACTTACAAATTGAGTATGTTAATCAGCTAATCGCAATTGCAGGTCTTGGCAAAGCAAGTAAGTACGATAACTTAGCTAAAACAGCTGCGTTATATCAGCTAACTCAAATAGCCGATACCAGCACTGCTTGGGGTGCAGATACAGCAACTAAAGCGCATAAAAAATATATTGATCGCTTAATTGCAAAGGCACTAGAAGCGTAAAATATCTCTACTAATTGAGTAAACCAAGGCCACGTTTAACGTGGCCTTTTTTATCACTTAATTCACAGATCAAATATAAATAGTGCCTTTTAAATACCTTACAGCATGCCCCGTTAAGGTGACGGTTGTATCACCCACTTCACATAGTAAATACCCGCCTCTGCTTGAAGCCTGATAAGCGCTTAACGTAGTTTTACCCAATTGCTGCGCCCAGTAAGGTGCCAAGCCAGTATGAATAGAGCCTGTTACATAATCTTCGTCGCCACCGCTTGCAGGCCAAAAATAACGAGATATAAAATCATATTCAGCACTTGGAGCAGTGGCCACTACATCAAGTGGATAAAGCGTTTTTAAAAGCTCTGAGCTAGTTTTTAATTCAAGTATTTGATCGGCGTTTTCATAAATAACAAAGTAGGCTTGGCGATTTTTAAGCACTTTACTCGGTTGTATAGACAGGCCATCAAGCAGTTGCTGAGGCACATTTTGCACTTCAACCGGTGCTTGTATTGGAAAGGTCATTGCAAAGCTGCCATCAGCGTTTTTATTAACGATTAGCTCGCCCACCGCATCAGCAATAAAGCGAATTTGCGATATGTTATGCTCTTCACATAAAACATAGGCAGCCGCAAGTGTGGCGTGACCACAAAAATCGATTTCCATTAACGGCGAAAACCAACGAATAACAAAACTTCCATCGTCTTGCAGGCAGGTAAAGGCAGTTTCAGATACGTTATTCTCAGCGCCAATCTTTAGCATTAAATCGTCACTTAACCACGATTCTAGTGGGATCACTGCCGCATAGTTACCTTTAAATAACTCATTCGTAAACGCATCAATTTGATGAATAGCTAATTGCACTTTAATCCCCTAAACTATTTTATATACACGCTGAAGGTAAAATTTCTTTTGGTACTGTTGTTTTATTTTCGCCAACCGCTTGCATGCCAGTTACCGGTTCGTCAAACCCACATAACCACGCAATTGGGCTTGTAGGGCTTCCCGTTACAACTGCGGGTCTGAATGTTAAAACTGTATCTTGCAAAAGCTGTGAAGCTTTATTACCCAAGCTAATATGAATAGCACCATTATCAACTGTAATACCGGTTACCCGATTGCCAATCAAAAATTGACTAGCAGGCACACCTGCTTGTTCATTACTTGCTGGAAAACGCCTGTTTTCAAGATAATAAACCGTAACATCTTCTCTAATGGCAGCAGCCATTGCAAGTGGGTCAACAAGTTCTGCTCGTTGTATATACTTACTGTATTGAGGTAGCGCAACCGCAGCTAAAATACCAATAATGGACACCACCACCATCAACTCTATTAACGTAAATCCTTTTGTTCTCATAGCACTTCTCCTAGCATAAATAGTGGTTGATAAGCCGCTTTCACAAATAAGCAAATAGACACAACAATGACCAAACCATAAACAATAACGAGCTTACTTATAAAGCTTTTAATATGTGTATTAAGTAACTTTAGCTGCTGCTTTAATAACGCTTTAAATTCTTCTTGGGTTTCTAAACCTAGCAGCTCGCATTGAGCTAAGTGCTGGGTTTGAGGTGTAGAGGCTTTAACACCTTTTTTATGATTATTTGGAAATAATAGCGTGGTAATTAAAGAGTTATGCTCATTAATTAATTGACGAGGAATAAGAAATTTAAATAAACCCGAAAAAGGCTTTAGCTCTGTGAGAGCACTTACATTTTTTAGCTTTAAAATAACGGTAAAAATAACACTCAGCAATAAAACGAGTAAAATAATTGGCACATACCAGTACGTAAAATAATCATCAAATACATGATTTAAAGAAACAGTATGCTTGCTATATATCTCAACAAAAGTAGGCACAACAAAAGACTGATACAACAAAGAGGATAAAACATAAATAACAAATACAATGGTTAAGTAACTAAGCCAGCCCTTGTGCTCAAACTTAAATTCGTTAACTAATTCCGGTAAACATTGATAATACGTAGCTTGCTTTTGCGATGTTGCCTCATCTTGAGATGCAATTTGCGTCACCAGATTATGCGCTAATTTACTATGCGACCCGCTATTGGCATACATATTTAAATGGGGCGGTGTACTCAGCTCATCTTTTTGCTCTGTACTTAGTGTTTTAGAGCTATTAACACGGCAAATATAGCCAAACTGATTCCAATTCATACTTTATCCTTTTATTAGATAAAGTAATTTGCCATAAATTAGGCTAAATAGGAACTTAAGTAGCTTGTTTTTAAGCCATTACAGGCCGCATTCTATAATATTGCATACAACCAAATTGCACAGCATTGGTAAGCAACAGCATAATAAACATAAGTAAGTGCGCCGTGCTTGGAGCCGCTGTTGTAAGCTCAACAGCTAAGCCGCAAATACCAGCAATAAACTGCAAGCTAAAGTAGCGCGCGCTTAAATTACTTACATTACCCGTACGCAATGTTTTATAAGTTTGCGGCATAACACGTACCGAACTCATCACAAGGCCAACATACGTTAAAGCGCTTAATACCGTTGCAGTATCGAGGCTTGAATTCAAAAGCAGTGAAAAAGGCAGTAACGAAAAACCTAGCATAGTAAACAACTGTACCCGTTCTCGTTTAGCTGCGTTATAACGTGCAAAAAAATACAAAATAAGTCCGCTTAACGCACCAGTTACAATAAATGGTAACGCAATATAAAAACGCTCAAAATAAATATTGTAGGTTATAAAATAAAGGCTTTGTGCTAACCCAAACGTCATCATCAATAGTGATAAACCTGAGACACTACGATTTTTTCGAATTTTGTTTAGTAATGGTAAAAAACTAAAAACCAAAATAAATGAAGACAATATAGGCAAATAATGCGCCAAAGCAACCTCGTTTGTTACATAAATGTTAATTAAAAGCAGAAATAAAAACATTTAATAAACATTTGTTTTAAAAGGCTTTTACTATGAGCGCGGCATTGTAGAGCCGCGTAAATTTAACTCAACTAAATAAGAAATTCTTGTTTTAGGTACTGGCAAGCTAGGTATACAAAAACCGTAGAATTAAGTTCACGGTTTACCGGTTTAATAGAAAGCCTCACCGCCAAACTATTAAATAAAAATGATAGTTGTTATCATGCGCAAGTCATTAACTGCTGTATATAAAACTACCTATGAGAAAAACTCTTTTTAAAATTCACAGTTGGATCGCTCTAATAGCTATCATTCCATTGATTGTTATTAGTATTACAGGGAGCGTATTAGTTTTTAAAAGTGAAATAGATGGCTTACTTATGCCAAGCAGCCACTTTGTTGTAAATGCACTGCCAGAGCGCATGCCAATCGACACGTTAATTGCAAAAACAGAGCATGCTTACCCTGAATATGTAGTAGGTAGTTGGGAAATATTTAAAAATGATACAGCTGATCGGGTTTACTTAGTCAAACGCGGCACAGAGCAATGGTATAAGTTTCATTTAAACCAGTATACGGGTGACATTTTGTCTGAACCTGTTGGTACCAGCCATTATTTTACCGATTGGTTTTTAGAACTACATTACACTTTTTTACTGAACGACTTTAAAAACCTGCCAGGGCAAACAGGCACTGTACTAGGCTTCTTTTTTGCTCTGTTTTTATTGGTATTAGGTATTACTGGGCTTATTATTTATCGTAAATTTTGGCAGCGTCTATTTAGTGTGCGCTGGCGTGCAACACTGCAAATTGTACTTAGCGACATTCATAAAATGACGGGGGTTATAGGATCTCCCATCATTATTATTTTAGCTATCACAGGTGGCTACTTTAACTGGGCGGTGTGGTATCACGAAGTTATTGAACACGCAGAGGAAGAGCACTTTGTACTAACCAAAAACCTACACAGTAGCTATATTTCGTTTCAACGCATACTTGATGACAGTAAAAAGCAAATCCCCACTTTTAACGGTACGTTTTTAGTTATGCCACTCGAGCCTGACGAAAATATCACCTTATTCGGCGAAGTCGATACCGCCAACCCACTTGCTAGTGAGTATGCCAATACGGTTAGCTATAACAAGCTAACAGGCGAGCACATAGCTAACTGGGATATTCGCGAAGTAGGCGTTGGCTGGCAGGTAATTGATAGTTTTAGAAAACTTCATTTTGGCTACTTTGCAGGGCTAATAAGTAAAATACTGTGGTGCGTAATTGGTTTAAGCCCAGTGTGGCTAGCAGGTACTGGTTTTTACTTATGGTTTACTCGCCGAAAACGTAAAAAACAATCACAAAAAAACCGTTTAAGTAAACGCCAAGTCACTAACGTTTAAAAATAATAGCTTATGATTCATTTAATAATAAGCTATTTATAAATTATAAAAACAGCACTCTACATATTATTTATAGAAGAGAGTGCGCAATAATACTTAGTCATTTTGAGGGAGTAAACCTAACGCTAGTTGCATTAAAAACGTCTCATTTAGAACAACTAAGTAACGAAATTTTTGCCTTACTATCGACAAGATTTTTCTGCCTAAAAAGAATTATTAATTAATCTTCGCACATCCAAAAAAATGTTATCGCCAGCCTTTTAGTATTTAAATCATCTCCAAAATACTCAGATGCACTGTGAACAATACTACCTTTAAATATAATTAAACGATTAAAGCGATTCTCAATATCTATGTCTTTATACCATGCGCTATATGGAAGGCTACTTACATTAAGTGCATCAACAAGGTTAGCATAAGGAGGATCGACAATATTTCCTCCTGCCGCTTCATTTGCATACTTTAAACGATAAAAAGAGGTACCGGCAGAGGTAATTGGATCAGGATTTAAATACAAAACAGCAGCGTATCTACATAAATAACGATTATCTACATGAGGCCTAGAAGCCCCTTCTTCAGCCCCCACTAAAATTGCAGTATTGGTATCAACTACAACCTTATTGGAATCAGCAACCCATAATTTATTTTTTTTGATAACTGACTTAACATATTTTTCTATTTTTTTAAGCTGTTTACTATTTAGAGCATTAGGAGTGCGCATTCCAGGCCAAAGTTCTTTGGTATACGGCTTACCGTACTTCCAAACCTCTTTTTTTAAACATGAAGAACGAATAGCCATTGCTTCTTCATGTTTAAAAAACTCATCAACAACCCAATAGTTACTACCTAGTTCTGGCTTTTCATACCTTAAACCAGGTGCGTCGGAGGGGACGCTTGGAAGTACAACGCTCTTGGGAACTTTCTGATGCTTAAATGACATTGTCAAAATACTTATTTTATTAAAACAGCTCAGAATATAACATTTACTTAACAGTCATTTAAAGTGAATAATAAAACTCTACTTAGCGCATACCCAAAGCTACTACCGTTATTTTGCCTACAGCTCTTAGGGCTGAGGGCATAGTTTATTAGTGTTTCATTATAAAACTATGGTCATATTAGTATTTAAGCCAAAATTTTATACATCGTAAATTTAGCATTAGTCCATTTATAAAATTTTTAGAAAAAACATCTATAACATTGATTAAAAACCCACCACATTGTAATGTAAAAATTAACAAAGGAGTGGGTTATGATATTTATCAAAATAGTTATTAGTATTACCTTTTTATTTTTAGTTGGATGTAACACAACCAAGGTTCAGCGAGTAGAACAACAAGTAGGGCTTGAACAACTATTAAACCATTCTTTGTTTAATAAACTCGACACACCTTCTGAGTACAGTATTTTTGAGTTACCGGATGCTGAAAAAGAAATGTTTTTAGCTTACGCCGAAAACCAAAAGCTATCCCAAATCCGTGATGACCGTATAATTTACAACTACCTCGAAAGCCAGATAGCTAACTTTAAATACCATGGCGATACACTTACTTCAGCTCAAACCTTAAAGCGTTCGCAAGGTAATTGCATTAGTTTAGCCATTTTAACGCAAAGCTACGCACAAGCTCTTGGGTTAGAAACAAGCTTTCAAGAAGTTACAAGTAAGCCCATATACGCAAAAGAAAATAATGTTGTTTATGTCGCTAATCACTTTAGAACAAAAGTATATGCTCCAAAAGTAGAGAAAAAAGATGATAATATAATTGAGTTTTTCAGAGCGGGCACCTTAATTGATTACTTCCCTACCCGTCGCAGTTTTTATTCAAGCAGCGCAGACTATAACGATTTAGTTTCTAAGTTTTACAGTAATTTAGCTGCAACAGCGCTAGCAGACAAACAGCTGGATATTGCTTACTCACTTATTTTACAAGCAAACAAATACACCCCCAATGATCCTGAATTATTTAATATAGCGGGCATTTTGCATCGCCGAGCTGGTGATTTACAAAGCGCTAAAAACATCTATCAAACAGCACTTAGTAATAACGAAATAAGCATTAATTTAATCAGCAACTATCAGCTTTTAGCTAAAAAGTTAGGCGACAAAGAGCTTGTTAAGGAGCTCACCTCACAATTAGTTAATAAAGAAAAAGACCCATACGAATTACTAGTGATCGCTAAAAACAACTTACAAGCTGGCCACGCTCATCAGGCTAAAGCACACCTTGAGCAAGCGATTACTAAAGCGCCTTACATTGCTGAGCTATACTTGGAACTCGCAAAAGTTCGCTATCAACAAGGTAATATTAAACAAACACAAACCTTACTTGAGAAAGCAATTGAACTAGAACGTGATAATCAAAAACTCGATGTATATCAAGCTAAGTTACTATCCTTGCAGATGGATAAGTAACTTAGCCAATTAATATTTATAACGAATAATAAAAGCTCAGCCACGCTCGCATTTCATCTTCAAAACTGTCGCCTTCTACTCGCGACAGTCCCATATTAAACGTTAAATCGTTTACACCTGCTGGCCCCATTCCAAAACTAAAGTCACCTTGGTATTTTAAGCCGTAGCTTTGTGCGTATACGGTGTCGTCGAGTTGATGTTGCTTATAATAAAGCCACGGCATGCCTTCTTTAAAGCTAAAGCCGCCACCGTAGCCTTGATAGCGCTTTGTAGTTGCGCTATAAAAAGGCAGCTCAGATGAAAGTACATATTCACTATTTTGCTGCTGATTAATAAGATTTGAGCTAAAGCCACCTAATGCAAGGCTCCTGTCGTCACGTTGCTTTTGAGAAAAGTTTGCATAAAGAGGAATACCAAATGCTTTACCAAAAATTTTTGCTGCTAAATCATAACCTTGCCAATTATTACTTTTGTTACTGCCATCGTACCAACTCGCATAAATACTTTGGCCTATAGCAAAGTCTTGACGATCATATTGCCAATTTTGAGCAATACCTAAACGCGTCCAACTTTTATGGCTTTGCTTATAATCAGTGTAATTGTAGGCAAGCTCTGGCGTTAAACTTAACAGCCCAAATTTAACGGGGTAACTTATTGCGGCAAAACCGCCTCGCGAATCAATATCGGCATTTAAACTTGCTTGGTACTGGCGCGATGTATTTAAGTTGTAGTCAAACAGTGCTAGTTTCAGTTTTACATCAAGCGCATTATATTTTGCCTGCACATAACCCCCCTGCAGTGCTCCATCGTGTAAATCAGTGCTATAACCCGCTTGTAAGTCGAGCTGCTTTAATAAGTCGCTACTTTTAATGCTTAAATCTAACAAACTGGTAGAAGCCGAATAATACTGAGAGCCAATCGCGAAAGTAGCGTGCTGGTCGAGCACGTTGTAATTTGTTTGCTCTGTAGTTTCGTGCTTATATATTTTAGCTTTTGGAAGTGTATGTTCGTTTACTATTAGCAGCGGTGCTTTTTTGTTAGCTGCAAACTCAGTAACTACAGTGCTTTTTATAGCTTTTGGCAGTGTTTTTACATTTGGCCCATCTGCAGTTATCGAAAAATAGAGTAACGAGCCATCAGCCATTTCAATTGGGTGGGCAACGGCCTCTTGCCCTTGGGTTAACTTGGTGAGTGTTTTACTCTCTATGTTGTAGTTATAAATATCGGTGGCGCTATTTAAACCTGCAACAAAGTAAAATGACTCGCCATTATGGCTAAAGCTTGGCTGACTTAAATATTGATACCCGTTCGGCATAGGTACTAATTGCTGTTGTTCGCCGTTTATACCTTGTATATACAATCGCCAATTTTCATTTAATGACGTTGATAAATAAGCTAATTTAGTTTCGTCAGGACTGAGTATTGGGTAATCGTAAGTTGTCTCAAGGCTTTTTGTAAATAATGGTGTGATGGTTTGCGTATTGAGATCAACCTTTACTAATTCAGAGTAGCCATCTCTTATTTGCTCGCCATACAAGGTTTCGCCGTTACTGGTTACGTTAAAACGACGTATACCAGCAAGTTCGGTAAGTTGTGTAATATTTCCAGTGTCAGTGTTATAGCTAAATATGTCAGACACTTTGTTATAAATACCCGACCCTTCATTGCTGTACGCATTGAAATACAACGTTGTGCTATTTACCCATTGAGGATTTGCAATACCGGCTCGGTTAATTTGATTAAGCACTTGTTTTTGTTCGCGCTTAAACACACTGGGCGCTGTATCGGGAATATCTTGTGCATCGTTTTCGAGTAGCTCTTTTTGCGCTTTAGTAAACTCTTCTTGCGCTTTAATGTTGTCATCAGTGCTATAAATTATAAGCTTGGTATTACTCTCTTTATCTCGCTCAACAATCGCAATTTTACTACCATCTTTTGAAAGTACTGGGTTACTTGCATATAAGTTAAGCTCAAGCCAAAGTTCACTATTAAGTAACGGCTCCCCTTGCTCTATTTGCATTGCTTTATAGGTATATTCAGCTATAAATCGGCGATATAGCTTGGCTGCACTTTGCCCAAACACACCGCTAAATGCCTCATCAAAATTCCGCGTTTTTACGCCTTGCATTCGCGTCCAAACACTATCGAGTGTTTGTTCTGAATAGTTTTTCTCTAACCAATTTAAAAAGCGACTACCCATTAAATACGCCATTGAGCCGCCCATAAAGCCCTGCTCGCCATTTAACTGCCCATAGGTTGGCAGTGCGCCCTGTTGAGCAAATTCTCGCAGTATTGACTCTGAGTAGTTATCAAACAAACGTCCACGCCCCGTCATTTTAGACTCAATCAATGTGGCATAACCTTCGGCTACCCAGCGCGGCGTATCACTGTAGGTTAAGTCGTATAAATCCCATATACCACGTACTTTCTGCTGCCAGTGATTGCGTGTAGGCTGTGCTAAGTGCACTAAGTGAATATATTCATGCAACACAAGCAACTGCTGCCAGCCAGAGCTGTTTGATATAACTGTGTCGGATTGTGGTGGGGTTGTAAAAAGTGCCATTACAGGGTTACTTGAGGTAGGTAACGCAAAGCCGTTTGCTGCATTTAGGGGATCAAACACCACTACATCAACTGTTTTATCAAGTGCTCTGTTTTGCTGCTCAAGCACTTTGGTGCGAACTATTTCAAGCTCTGTTGCAGTTGATTTAGCAAAATCAGCATGCTCAATACTGTAGTGAATATTAAAGTGTTCGGTATGAATAGTTTGCCAATCGGCTGCAAAGCTTGGTGCTGCTAGTAATAAAGCTGATGCGATAAGTGTTTTTTTCATGAGCGTCCCTAAAAGAATTCCTTAATACCATCTAGGGTATTATTAAATGTCTTTCATGGGCAGTAAGAAAGTGTAATAAAGCATGTGCAAATGTGTATTTACACATGTTTTACTAGGGGAGTTTACATCCAGCTGCGAGTATCTGACTCAATCTGCTTAATTGTAAAATCAATAATAAAGTCAGCATCTTGCTGCTTTATGTAGGGCATAAATGCAAACCCTGAAGCAAGTTGTATATACAGGCTTTTTAAGCCTGATTTTCTTATTAAGTACGTACTTATACTGCGTGCACTTTGCGCTTTATAAAGCTCAAAAACACGGTAATGAACGCCAATCATACCTTTGCGTACAACCATGTAAAATCGGCCATTATCCTCATGCATGTAATAACCATAACGCTGATACGACAAAGTTACCAAGCCAGAAAACACCACCAAAACACCAAGGCTAATCAAAGTATTAATATCAGCAATAAAACAAAAGCCAAACACTAATACACTGGGTAACAGTGAATAAAAGCCTAAATTTTTATACAAAAGCGCTCGCTCTGCGCGCTTAAAAGCGAGTTTTTTACTATTAAACCACGGGTAAATCCATTGGCATACACTATCAACTTGTTCGCTATTTAATACAGGCAATACTAACGTTTGTTTATTTTTTTTAGCCGCAACACCGGCTGCTATCCCGCCGCTACTTGCTTGCAAGCACTCAACGGTAAATCGCTTTAGTAATCGCCCCATTAAGTTTTGCTTAATAACAATAGATTGCACTTTATCCATGCTCATAGAAAGCTGATGGCGCTCTAACAAGCCAGCAATACGTTTAAACTTTTGACCTTTAAAATAAAGCTCAAAGTTATAAAAACGAATAAGCGACATAGTCACCGATAGCATCACCGCTACCAAAACTAGCAAAACAATTAAGGTGATCATCGCAAAAGTAGCAGCGCTTGCCAGCATACCAAGCTCTTGTTGGTAAAAGCCTTCTACTTTCGCAATAATTTGCTTCTCTAAAAAATCGATAATCAAGTTTATAAAAGGGGCAAAAGCAGCGATTGCTAAAATAGCCATATTCGACATTAAACCAAATTTAGCTATTTCTTTATTGCTAATGCTTAGGCTGTTTTCGATAATGTCTGTTTCGCTTTGTTCAGTATTTTGTATTTCTTGCTGTTGCTGCGCTTTAAAATCAAATATTTGTTTACGCATTTGCTGTGCATAATCTTTAGTGACGCCGGGTAAAACAACTTCTTGCGACACACTGCCAGCTGCATCAAAAATACAATTAACTAAGTTTACGGGGGTAAAATAAAATGGCTCGGCAATATTAACGTTTTGCACACGGCCAAATTTAAGCGTAAGTCGCTCTTTTTTAAATACACCTTTGTTAAGCAATATTTCGTTGTCGCTACTAATACAAAACTTAAAATTTAAATAATATAAAAATGAGTAAATAAGCAACGAAATTAGCGCAATCCCACCTGCAACCTGTGCCCAAAACAACTTATTTTCTACTTGAGTAACAAACACGACAAGCATAGGCAGTAAGTTTAAAAGGCCATCTTTTACAAAGCGCACACTAAAGTGCACAACAAAGTATAAAAGTGCCCAGGGCGATACTTTCTGCCAGTAAATAGGGCTCGCTTTATCTTCGATAGTTGTATTACTCATCGACTAAAGCTGCCTGAGTAGTTGCGTCGTCTTGGCGGTAGTTTTGTACAAATTGGCGCATATTTTTACAATCATCATGGGTTAGCCCACTAATTTGTAAATCGGCACTTACACCGCCAGCGCTAAATAATTTAATACTCGCAAGGCTAAGTTTTCGCTCTATTGGCCCTTGGTGTATTTCCATATGCTGTACACGCGCTAAAGGTAATACCGTCACTTGTTGCCAAATAACGCCTTTTTTAAAAGCAATGTCATGATTTCGCACTGCAAAACCTCGTAACCTCACACTTATTATGTTGTACGCCATAGATACGGCCACCAAAATTGGCATACCAATTAGCAAATACGTTTGTGCATTATTAGCAAAGGCTTCATTAAAATAACAAACAGCAATAAGCGCTCCAATTAGCGGTATATAAAACAGAAGCGAGCTAAGCTGTGTATGTAATAAGGCTCTATCAGCCAATGGCTTAAAGCTAATATCACTATGCTTTGGTAAATCCATTATTTGTTGATTGTTAAACACTATTTGTCCCTATTCCTGCTTTTAATTATGACTAGCTTACCAACTAATGGTGGTTATTAAGGTGTGGCTTTGTTTTGGCTCAAGCGTTACTTTATCTGTCAGTACATTAGCAGCCTCTAAGCAGAGCATTGTTTTATATTCATCATCAGCAAAGTTAGATAAGCGTTTTGATTTTTCTATCCATGGGTTCCACAGTACACACGAACTTGAGTTTTCGCGGCTCACATTAATAACACCTTCTGGCGTATTAATAGTTTGCATTGTATTTGCTTGTGTATAAACCATGTCGGTTTCGCGATTGAAGCTTACAACATCATTTTGTACAAATGGCCCTTCACTAAACTCAATATATTGCGCGCCTTGTAAACCATCTACATGGGTATTTGTAATGTCTGATGTAGGAAAATAGGTATGTAGCGCTTGAGTAAAGCTAAATGGCGCACTCCCTAAGTTAGCGGTTGTTAAGCGAACCTGTAATTTATCGCTTAATACAAACTCAACTTTTAATGCTGACTGATGTGGCCAATACGTCGTATTAACAAGCTTCATGGGTAGCTTTAAACTAACTGTAATTTGCTCATCAGATTCGTGTACTTCATCAGCTTGCCACACACTTGTGCGCGCAAAACCATGGGCAGGCCAGCCATCATTAGCGTGTGTACCAAACCACGGCCAACAAATAGGAATACCACCTCGAATACTTGCCCCTTCTTGATAAGTTTCGTCTTGTGATACCCATATAAGTGGCTTGTTATTTTTAGGGATAAACTCGGTAATTTGCCCACCTTGCAAAAATATTTTTGCATCGCACTTTGAGCTAGCTATTTTAATAAACTCAAGACCGGTTTCGCTTTGCTCAATGCTAACTGATGGCGATAATTTCATACCTTCCCCTATAATACTGATACTAAAGATTTTTAATATTTGTGCAGAAACAATAATGCATGCTTAAAGTATACGCTATTGATATTAAATATTGATTGCTGAATTTGTTCATTGCCGATTAATACATATACAGTAAACTCACAAACAATTACTTTGTACTAACAGCTGTAAATGAATAATACTAAAGTCTATACAATAAGACTTGCCAATTATTCACAACATACGTACTGTGCGCAACTTAATGCACACAAGATGCTAAGAAAATTTACTATAATTTAAACAATATAATTTTACATTAGTTACTGCTCTAACTATTAAAAACCAACAAAAGCGGCCTAATGTGCAATATATTGTTTGAATTCAATTTATTTGATGTGTAACATTTCGCGATTACGGCAAACTACCGCCCCATCGATGAGATAAGCAAATGCAAAAATATGACGAGTTATTGGTTTCTTTACGTAAAGTGATCCGCGCGATTGACTTACATTCTAAGCAGCTAAATAAAACTTCGGGTTTAACTGGCCCACAATTGCTTATAATGCAAGAAGTTAAAAAAACCGATGGAATAACGGCGAGCCGTATTGCTCAAAACGTAAATTTAAGCCCAGCAACGGTCACCAATATTCTCGACAGAATAGAAAGCAGAAACTTAGTAACACGCGTACGCAGTCAAATGGATAAACGCAGAGTGAGCTTATACCTCACCGAGAAAGGAAAAGAGTTACTTGATAAAGCACCTCAGCCACTGCAAGAACACTTTATTGAAAAGTTTTCTGCGCTTGCTGAGTGGGAACAGAGCCTTTTACTCTCATCAATGCAGCGTGTAGCCGCGATGATGGATGCAGATAAATTAGATGCATCGCCCCTTCTAGAAGTTGGTGCACTTACTCAAGCTCCTAAAGAATAAACAATAAAAAAAATACATAGTTTTGTACTTACTCTAAACGTAAGGCGTTTTTTGACGTCTTGAATTTTTTATTTTTTAATCACAAGCAGAGCGGCTATTATGACTAAACTCTCAAAATTAACACTAGCACTAGTCCTAGGTGGTGTTACAAGCACTTCTTATGCGTCTGATGATCTAGACACACTACAAAGCCAACTTAAACAGCTAAAGCAACAAATGCAATTGCTTGAAAATAAGTTAGCTGATGAAAAAACAAAACAACAGCAAATTAATAAGCAGCACGAACAACAAGTTGCAAACATCAGTAAAAAATCTGATCAAAAAGTAGTTGAAGTTGCCGCAGCTGAACCTGAGAAAAAAGATGAAGGCATTAAAGTTGGTGGAGCAATACGCTTTAATTACAGCACCAACACATACGATGAAGATACCCAAGATCGCGGTGGCGATTTTGATTTTGATATTTTCCGTATAAATGTATCTGGTGAAATTAACGATATTTCACTGAACGGTGAAGTACGTTTTTACGATTATATGACCGTTGTTAAATATGCTTACTTAGGTTACGAGTTTGCAGATGGCTGGGAAGGACAAGCAGGTATTGCACCCGTGCCTTTTGGTAATGGCCCATATAACTCACACAGCTACTTTTTCAGTACTAACTATTACGTAGGCCTAGAAGACGACTTTGATTTAGGTGTAGTAGTAAAACGTAAACTTAAAGATAACTGGAAGCTAGACCTAGGCTTTTTCAAAAATGATGAGCTAGGTGGAGTAGACGGTGGTTCCGATAAAAGCAAGCGTTACTCTTACGATATAGTTGGAAGTGGTACTTATGATTCTGAAGCTGGGATTACTGAAGGTAACAATATTGGTGAATACAATACGTTTGCCGGGCGTGCGACGTATCAAATTGAGCACAGCAAAAATATAACTACCGATGTGGGTGTATCATTATTAAGTGGTGGCTTACATGGCGGTAACGACCGTGCAGGTAACTACGGTGCATGGGCATTTCATGTTGATAGCACAATTAACAACTGGAATATCCAATTTCAACACGGTGAATACGACTACGACCTAGATGACAGTAGCGACCGTTTTGTTGTTGGTGCGTATGCTTATTACGATACCGTATCTAGCGAAGCAACTATGACTAACTTTAACGTTGCTTATAATTACTCGCTTGATTGGGGCCCAGTTACCGACATTCAATTTTACAACGATTACGGCATTATTTATGACAAGTCTGACGACAGCGCAGATACATGGATGAACGTAACGGGTATGAGTGTTGCTGCAGGTGGTTTCTTTAGTTACTTCGACTTTATTCAAGCACGTAACCAGCCATTTATTGGCGGAACAATTATTGGTGATGGCGATACAGAACGTCGCTTCAACATAAATATTGGTTACTACTTCTAAACTGTTAACCGCATTTATTTTTAAAAGGGCAAACTTAGTTTGCCCTTTTTTATTGATTTTAAGCTTCGAATTAATAGCTATTTAGCCTACAATTAGAGATACCATAACACGCCTAAAAAGAGCCTAAGTGAATATAAAAGCAGTGTTTATTTGTTATAAAAACTTATGGTTTAAAGCGCTTGGCTTAATACTTGTAGCCTTGGGTATTATTGGCATTGTGTTACCGGTCATGCCTACCACTATATTTTTTATTTTAGCGCTCACCTGCTTTACTCGCTCATCACCCGCGCTTGAACAATGGCTGTTAAACCACCCTCGTTACGGTGTAACTCTGCAGCAGTGGCAAGCTCATAAAGTAGTGCCTGTTAAAGCCAAATGCTACGCCGCCATTGGCATGTTAATTGGATTTATATTTTTACTGTACTCAGCCGCCCCTATTTGGGTTATTTATCTCGTTGCAGTAATAGAAGTATCGGTAATGATTTACCTTATTTTAAGACCCTCCAGCCCTCCTAAGCATTAAATATTCATTTTTTACCTGCATACCACCTTTGTTTTAAAGTTTTTATGTAAAGATAAGTAAGTAAATTTGTAATAGCTAATGCAAATCATTATCATGTTGTAAATTTAATTTATTTACTGTTTTTATGTCGTTTATTAATAAGCGGGCTTTGTATAGTACAAGCCGTGCTCTACATATTTATATTTCTACAGCTTTGTTTTTTTTGCTTATTTTATTTTGCGTTAGCGGCATTGTGCTCAACCATATTGATTGGCTTAAAAACGATAAAAATAACGGCCAAGTAACGGCGGTAATTCCAGCTGAGCTAGTTACCAAAGCAAATGAACAGCTAGATACGCTGCCAACGCTTTACCCAGAAATAGAAGCTTACTTAGCCGAGCAATATGCACTTACAAGAGTAAAAAGCATTGAGTGGGAAAAAGAAGACGCGCTTGTCATGCTCGACTACCCACTGCCTGCAGGGTTTGCCTACGCAGAGCTTGATTTTACAACTGGCGAGTTAAACCTTGATTACCAAACAGGTGGCTTTTTAAGCCTCATTGGCGACTTACATAAAGGCCGCCACAGCGGTGAAGTATGGAGTTGGGTAATTGATATATCTGCCGTACTAATGATTTTATTTGCCATCACCGGCATGATTATTTTGTTTCAAAATAGAAAAAAACGCTTAGCAGGAATATGGATAACCTTACTAGGAGTCGCAACTCCACTGGTTATTTATTTATGTTGGGTTCCACAAATAAAAGGAGTGTCTTAATGGTTAAATTTAAATTATTTATAAGCGCCGCATTACTGCTTGTAGCTGCGTTTTTTCAAACAACAGCGCATGCACAAACACCACAGCTAGAGGTTGAATTAACGCTTCCCGACTTAGAAGTACAACCGTATCACCGCCCATACGTTGCAGTTTGGCTTGAAACACCAGAGCGCAAACACGTTACAACGCTTGCACTTTGGGTACAAAAAGCAGAATGGTTTAAAGACTTACGCCAATGGTGGCGTAAAGCCGGTAAAAGCGATGCCAACTTTGACGGCATTAGCGGCGCAACAAAGCGCGCGGGTACTTACACTATAAATTGGCAAGGTAATGATTTAGACGGTAACCCAGTAAAACCAGGTAAATACTTACTTAATATTGAAGTTGTACGCGAAGAAGGCGGCAGAGACTACACCCGTGTTGAGCTTGATTTAACAAAGTCGGGAAAAATTACAATTGATGGTAAAAACGAGTTTTCACAAAGTTTCGTCACTGTAAGCACTAAGTAGCTGCTACTTAATCATTTAAATTTAAGGAAATACAATGAAAATTAATTTATTAAAAACTACATTAATCGGCGCATTGAGCTTATCTGCTTTAGTGTCAACTTCGGCAAGTGCACACGGACGTTGGTTACTACCTTCGCACACATCTTTATCAGGCGATAAAGCGCATTACGTAATGATTGACGCAAGTATTTCAAACGAAATTTTTGCACCAGACAAAGCCTTTAAACCTAAAGAAAAAGGCGCAGAGTACGACGATACGTTATTAATGGCACTTGCGCCTAATGGTGAGCCAGTATCTGAAACCATCCGTGCTTATTACTTAAAACGTAAAAGCTCAGCTGCTGTAAGCTTAACAGAGCAAGGCACTTATCACATTGCAATGACCCAAAAGCCAATGTACATGACCTTCTATAAAAACGAAGAAGGTAAGCGCAAACGCGTATTTGGTAAAAAAACAGACGCTAAGTTACCTAGCAATGCAAAAGATGTAACTACAACGAAGGTTGTTTCAACAGTAGATACATTTGTAAGCCGAAATGGCACCTCAAAGCCTGCACAGTTAGGTTTAGGCTTAGAGCTTAGTGGCCCAACGCATCCAAACGATTTATTTGTAGGTGAAAGCGCTAAGTTTCAGCTACTACAAGATGGTAAATCTGCTGGTGAAGGCATTGAAGTAAGTATTTTAAAAGGCGACACACGCTACCGTAACGATCGTGGCGAAGTAAAAGTAACGACCGATAAAGACGGTATGTTTACAATTACATGGAAAGAACCAGGCCTATACCTAATCGAAACCTCTAACAAGGTTACCGTAAATGAAGAAGGCGTAGATGCAGGACGTTATGCATTATTTACAACGCTTGAAGTTGCCCCTGAATAATTTAAATCACTAAATTTAAAAAATTGAAAGGCCAAGCATTTGCTTGGCCTTTTTACGTCTTACTAACTTTTATCTAAAATTCCCTTGAATTCGCAACCATTCGACACAAGATTGCAACTACAACGATCCAAACGCCTATATCGCGCGTAAACAGTGACCTTATATGTTAACAACTTAGAATATCTTAGATAGTTTTTATCTTTGCACTAGGGTAGTCGCTTCTATATGATGCGCTCCTTTTCGACTAGCAGCTCTTGGGGAACAATTAATGACTTTTAAGCGTTTATCTGCAAATAAACTAGCACTTAGCTTGGCCGTTACCACTGCACTTAGCACACCTTACTCTACGGCCGTTGCCGCAGAGCAAGATAATCAAGCAGAAAAGAATATCGAAGTAATTTCGGTTACCGGTACTCGCAGAAGCTTACGCAGTATTGCCGAAAGTACGGTACCCGTAGACATTATTACCAGCGGTGATATGCAAAGTACGGGTCAGCTAGAAATAAGCCAAATACTAGCAAACCAAGTACCTAGCTTTAACTACCCAAGTGCCACTATGGGTGATGGTACTGACCATGCAAAACCAGCTGTTTTACGTGGATTAGCACCCGATCACACATTAGTACTTATAAACGGTAAACGCCGCCATGCCGGTGCGCTATTAAACTTAGCAGGTGTTGTTGGCCGAGGCTCTACAGCTGTTGATTTGAACATGATTCCAACCTCTGCAATTAAGCGTGTTGAAGTACTACGTGATGGCGCAGCCGCACAGTACGGTTCTGATGCAATTGCTGGGGTAATTAACATTGTACTTAAAGATGCCTCAGAAGGCGGTAGCGTAAGCGTAACGTACGGTAAATACGATACTCAAATGGCTGGTGTATCTCAGCTAGACAGCACCTATGCAGATGCAAACGGCGACTTAGCCTTTAATACCGGTGGCGACAGAGAAGTAAACGACGGTGCAACACGCACTGTTAGCGCAAACTCTGGTTTTGCGTTATCTGATAACGGTTTTGTAAACGTATCCATTGAGTACCGTGATAACGACTCAACTCAGCGCTCAGGTTTTGACCCTCGCGAACAATACAGCCGCCTTGATGATGGCAGCCTAGACCCACGCGAATTTACTATCGATCGTTACAACCACCGCTTTGGTAAAGCAGACCTTGAAGATTACGCGTTGTTTTACAACATGGGTTACGATTTAGATAACGGCTTAAACCTTTATTCATTTGGTAGCTACTCAAAGCGTGAAGGTAATTCAGGTGGTTTTTACCGCCGAGCAAAAGACAGCCGTAACGTTTTAGAAGTGTACCCAGATGGCTTTTTACCGCAAATTGAAACAGACGTACAAGACTACTCATTTGCATTGGGCTTACAAGGCGAAACTAACGACTGGACATGGGATGTAAGTACCAACTACGGCCGCAACGACTTTGGTTTCGGTGTTGTAAATAGTATTAATACATCACTAGGTGCCGACAGCCCAACCGAATTTGACAACGGTGCATTGGTTTACGATCAGTTTTTAGTAAACGCAACAGCCAATACCACTCTCGATTTAGGCTTACCTGATGACGTATTTTTTACCGTAGGTACTGAATATCGCCACGAAAGCTACAAAATAGAAGAAGGCGAAGAAGCGTCTTACATCACCGCACTTGATAGCGATGGTAACCCAATTGCAGCCGGTGGCGCGCAAGTACTTGCTGGTTTTGGACCAGAAAGTGCGACTGACGAAAGCCGTCATAACATCGCTTTATTTGTTGAGTTTGATACCTACTTAACAGAAAAGTGGAACGTCGTTTTAGCGGGTCGTTATGAAGATTACAGCGACTTTGGCGACACATTTACCTCTAAACTTGCCTCGCGTTACAGCATTACTGAAAACCTATCGCTGCGCGGTGCAATTAGCACAGGTTTCCGTGCGCCATCTTTAGCGCAAAGCTCGTACCGCCAAATATCAACCGTACTTGAAAACAACCAACCATTTGAAGTTGGTCTATTCCCAACCGATTCTGCAGCAGCGCAAGCGCTAGGTGCACAGCCGTTAGATGCTGAAGAGTCAGTAAACGTTACTGCGGGCTTTATTTACACGCAAGACAGCTTTAGCTTAACTGTTGATGCGTACCGTATTGATATTGATGACCGTATTGTATTGTCTGAAAACTTAGAAGGCGATGCAGTTGTTGAAATACTACAAAATGCCGGTGAGCTAAATACCGAAAGCGTACGTTACTTTACCAACGCTATCGACTCACGCACGCAAGGTGTAGATATAGTTGCCACTTATAACCTAGATTTAGACAACTTAGGTGATTTACGTTTAAACGTAGCAGCTAACTTTAACGATACCGAAGTAACACACGTAAACGACAACCCAGCGCAGCTTAACTCACTAGGTGACGACTACGTAGTGTTTGCACGTCGTGAAGTAGGTCGCTTTGAAGAAGGCACGCCAGATAGCAAATGGAACCTATCAGCAGTGTGGAACTTTAACGAATGGCAAACAACGCTTCGTGCCACACGTTATGGTGAAGTCGCTGATATATCAACTACAGCGGATCGCGATGAATACCTAGACCCTAAATGGATCACCGACCTAGAAGTGGCATACCGTCCAGACGAATATTGGAAATTTGCCGTTGGTGCAAACAACTTGTTCGATCAGTACCCACAAGCCACCGTGGATAACATTGGTTACTCTGACTTTGGCCAAATATTCCCGTACACACCGTATGCGCCTTACGGATTAGACGGACGTTTCTTATACGGTAATATTACTTACAGCTTTTAATTAGTTCCCTAATAAAAGCAGAGCAATTATAAAAGGATGCATCGCGCATCCTTTTATATTAATAATTAGTTATTTTAACCACTTATTAGTATTTCAACTCTCATAAAAAACCACCACCCTATATAAAACAACAGCTTACATTTCGGCCTCGTTTTTGCTCTATTATTCTTATATAAAAAGTACAAACAAAAATACAAAGGACTAAACATGAGCTCATCAACACAATTAAGCATTGCAAAACCACTTTCACTTATTGGCGGCATTTTATTATTAAGTGGCTGTGTATTTCATATATCGCCAAGCGTGGCATCAGTAAAACAAACTCAACAACTATCACTGCCAAGCAATAATCTTGAGTATTTAAATGTGTTAAGCGGCGCAGGTAGCCTTGAAATAAAAGGCTCAAAAACGGCCACCAGCATTAGTGTTGATGCCACTATTTACACAGCCGACATTGAAGACGAGTACGAGCTAACGCTCGAAAAAAACGGAAAACAGGCAAAGCTTGTTGCCCAAAATAAAAGCCGTAATGGTATTAGCTTTTACAGTGGCCAATCTCCAAGTATTAATTTAGTGGTTACTGTGCCAAGTAGTCTAAATTTAGATATTGATGATGGCTCTGGCGACATTGTTATAAGTGCTATGCAAAGCAATATTGACGTGAAAGACGGCTCGGGGAGCTTAACTATAAGCGGTGCAAAAAACCTAACTATTGACGATGGCTCAGGTGGAGTAACCCTTGAAAACATCGCAGGTAATTTAGAATTAACCGACGGCTCTGGCAGTATTCATATAAACAACGTAAGCGGCAATGCAACTATTGACGATGGTTCTGGCGAAATGCACGTGAGCAACATAAACGGTTCGCTAAACGTTGAAGATGGATCGGGTGATTTAGTGATAAGCCATATAAGCGGTACTGTTAATGTTGATGATAACTCTGGCGACCTGCTTATTGAGCATATTGGTTCAAGCGTAACAATTGAAGACGGTTCGGGTGATATTCGCGTTAATCATGCAAAGGGGCTGACTATTACTGAGTCGGGCTCGGGCGATGTAAGTATCGATAATATTAGCGGTTCAGTAAAAGTAGCTGACTAGGGCGTGTTGATCTTTGTGGATAGAAATTTGTTCAATCTAGGGGCGATTAAATCGCGGCGCGAGGTTTGTAACCTAGTGGGCTCGATAACTGCTCCTGCGTTATTCTACTGGCTTACATCCATGTAAGAATAAGTAAAAACCGAGCAACAAAGAGTTAATCGTCCCTAGAAAGAACCCAATGGGCAGCGCATGTTTGGTATTTATGCTGCGTTATCGCCTATTCATGGGGAATAACCACACTACATAGGCTCCGCCTTGCCTAAAAACCAAACATACTGCTGCAAATTCACTCACCAATGATCAACACGCCCTAACAGTATGAGCTAAAAATAACGTATTTTCAGCCACATGAATTATTGTATTTTATAAGAACCTAAGTCATTCTATTTATGCTCAAATACCTTGAGCATAAATAGAATGACTTAGGATAAACGCGTGTTAGAAATTGCTTTAATTTACTTAGCAGCAGCCATTGTAGCTGTCCCTATTGCAAAACGAGTCGGACTTGGCTCTGTGTTAGGTTATTTAATTGCCGGCATACTCATTGGCCCTTATGCGCTGGGTGTTGTGGGCGATCAAACCGATGTAATGCACTTCGCTGAGTTTGGCGTAGTAATGATGCTGTTTTTAGTGGGTCTTGAACTACAACCTTCGCGTTTATGGACATTACGCCACTCTATTTTAGGGCTTGGCGGCTTACAGGTTGTGTTATCGGCAGCGGCTATATTTGCATTTTGTTATTGGTTTTTTGCCATGCATTGGCAAACCGCACTCGCCATTGGTTTAATGCTGGCGCTCTCCTCTACCGCTATTGTGCTGCAAAGCCTTGAAGAAAAAGGCTGGCTAAAGCAAGAAGCCGGACAAAACGCTTTTTCGGTATTGCTGTTTCAAGACATCGCAATTATCCCTATTTTAGCCCTATTGCCACTGCTTGCATTTGCCCCGCAAACTAGCACAAAAGAAATCAGCGATTCGATTATTGCAAGCTGGCCTGTATGGCAACAAGTATGTGTTTCGGTTGCGGTTATTGCCGCTATTATTGCCGGCGGTAAATATGTATCGGCCCCGTTATTTAGATACATTGCCCAAACACACATGCGTGAAATATTTACTATTTTTGCACTGTTTTTAGTGGTCGCTATCGCGCTGGTTATGCAAAGTATTGGTTTATCGCCTGCGCTGGGGACTTTTTTAGCGGGCGTTGTACTTGCCGAGAGTGAATTTAGACACGAATTAGAAGCCGATATAGAACCCTTTAAAGGCTTACTGTTAGGATTATTTTTTATAACTGTTGGCGCATCAATTAACTTTGAACTGCTATTTAACGAGTTTAGTACCGTTATAGGCTTAGTGGTTTTACTCATTGTAGTTAAAGCCTGCATTTTATTTGCCCTTGCCGTTACCTTTAAAATTAACAGTAAACAGCAGTTATTATTTGCCTTAGCGCTTGCCCAAGGGGGTGAGTTTGCCTTTGTACTTTTAAGCGTAACCACCACCTTAAGTATTTTAACGCCCGAGCAAACCAGCCTTGTTACCTTAGTTGTGGCGGTATCAATGCTAATAGCGCCGTTATTACTTATGGTTTATGAGCAAATACAAAAACGCAGCAGCAGTGCTCTGCCTGAGTTTGATAAGCCAGAGCAAATTAGCACCGCTAAGCACGTAATTATTGCGGGCTACGGACGTTTTGGCCAAATTATGGGGCGTTTACTGCACGCGCAAGGCTACGAAATTACCGTACTTGATCACAGCCCTAGCCAAATAGAATTACTACGCCGTTTTGGTAACACCGTATTTTATGGCGATGCCGCACGCCAAGAACTCCTTGAAGCCGCAGGCGCGCACACCGCGCAAATGCTGGTAATTGCAATTGATAACCCCGATAAAACTATTGAGATAATTAAGCTCGCACATAAAAACTACCCGCAGTTAAAAGTTGTTGCTCGCGCAATCGACCGCCGCCATGCGTATCAGTTACTTAATTTAAAAGTAGATGCGTTTAACCGCGAAACAGTCGACTCGGCTATTAACCTTGCCGTAGAAGCACTCGAGTTACTAGGTAACACTAAGCAAGATGCAGAGCGTGCTGGTAAACTGTTTAGAGACCACGACCGCGCTGCAGTACTGCAACTTGCTGCATTATGGGGAGACGACGCCAGCTACGGCGTAGCAGTTCGCCAACGTATGGAAGATTTAAAACAAGTTCTGCAACAAGATAAACAAGCACAAAGCGATTTAAATACCTGCGATAGCGGTGACTGCGAAGACGGCTTAACAGAAGTAGCGAGTAAACCTAAAAAGCCTGATGATGCTCATCTTGAGTAGATTTAGGCGGTTGATTTTTGCATTTAGTGGCAAGCAGTAGCGCTTCAAGAAGAGTAAAAAATAGTTTGTCAAAGTTTAGCTACGTGAAAACATAACTAACTATTTTTCCATTGAAAACACTTCTCAACCGCCGATCACGTACACTTTATCAGGATATGAAAGAATATATATTTTTTTAAATCCCAGTGTTTGCAGAATACTTCGGTAACTTAGCTGCTTTTTCTAATATTTTTGATTCGATTGTTTTTTGGTCAAGTTCTGATACCCAACCAACTTTATCTGAAACATAAGTCCAATGACTATAATTAACACATGAAACCGGCAGTTTCGTAACAAATACCACCGAACCTCTATCCGGTTCTAACCTCACCTGTTCGAAATCCTTCAACTCTTTTGTAGCAGTAACTAAGCAATTAATAAACCGTTTACTACTTTCAATATTCCCAAGAAAATTAACTTTTATTGGTATGCTCGAAATTTCATAATATTTTTTACATATTAATTTTATTCTTTGAATATTTCTAGACTCTGTAGCTCGCTTAGGTGAACCTTTCCTCATTTCATCTGAATAGATTTCTCTTACCTCTAAACCAAAATCTACTCCATTACTACCAATCAATAAATCAGGCCAACAAGCCTCATTTGGAGCATCATCGATTTGCCATTTTTGCCTTAGCAATTCAGATAGCTTTGAAGCATAAGCTTTTTCTATATTTTTCTTAGAGTCTGTTGTCATAAAATACCACGGTAGCTAACAGCTTTATCAAACGAAACTTCACCAAAATGTCCCTATTGTGTGAATTTCTATTAATATCAAATAGTGTAAATTATTACCAGCTATAAATATTATGCGGCTGATCGCGTGTAGTATTACTTGGGTGGGAATGGCTTAAATTAATCTACTTTTTGAATACCAGCTTGTAGCTCATAGCCGCCTGTCATTCTTTCAGCTATGAGCTACAACATTAAAAGACCTAGTGGTGATGTCCGCCTTGAATAGCCTCGCCCTGCTGGTTGTAAAAACCTGTTGCGCTGTGCTCAATAAAACCAAGGTTTATCATTTTAGCTAAAAATGGGTCGCCTTCGTTATCGCCAATGTCGGCGTAATCGGTAGTTTGAAAACGATCCCACTGTGCAAATTGAGCGGTAATTAATGGCTCATCAGTGTTTACATTATTAAGGCTAAGTAAGGTAGTAGTTTGGCTTTTTTTATTACTAATACTAAATGTTTTAACTAATTTTGAATGCGTATAAAAGGCAAGGTTAAAGTCGTTGCCATTTTCGCTCAATGTATAGTTTTTTACTTCATCGCAGCCTTTGCCTTGTGTGCTTACTAGGGTCATTTTTTCGATTAGGTGGTTATCCACCAGCTGACTTTTAGCACTCCAACTTTGTACGCCGCGTACCTCAGATGGTTGATATTCAATGCCGCGTTGCTGGGCATTAAAGTAACGTATTGGTCGTATTTGATTATTAGCTAAATGCTGCCAAAGCTCGGTTATTACTTCACTTTGATGCGCTACTTGCTGATTGTTTCGCCAAAGGGTAAGTGACTCGCTACTTTGCTGCGCTTTATGGCTGTTGGTAATTTTATAATCCGCTTTTAAATGCTTGGCATCAATATCACATTGCGAGGCAAAGCTACTTGTACTTACAAGCGTGGCAATTATTAATAACGCTTTTTTCATTTAGCTATCTCTTATTTATATTTCAAGTTTATGGCAATAACATAACGATTATAAATGTCAGTTTAATGACAAAAACCCCGCAAAGTAGGCGGGGTTTTTTATTTAGATATATTTAACTAAATTTATAACTAGCGAGTATTTATTGCGCTAGTTTTTCGTCTGCTGTTTTTACAAAGTCAGCGGCAAAGTCCATTACATGGAATAAAAAGCTTTGCTCGTTTGTGCCTGTTACTAAGTGTGCACCTGGTCCCATTGCATAAACGCCTACGTCTTCACCGGCATGTGTTTCTGAGCCCATTGGTACCAGTGCTTCTTGATGAAAACCAGGTGTTGTTGTATCAACATCTGTTAAATCAACACGCCCTGTAACTGGTGCAAACGCGTAACCTGCATCGGCATCGGTCTCGCTGCCTAGGTTTCTAAAACCACCACCATTGGTGTAACCAACCGTTGTATAAGGCATATCGTCGGCGGCTAAGCTTGGCTCAGTAGCGCCCACTGCAACCACTTTACCTAAAATTGGGTTACCGCGTTTAGGGTAACCGGCAATGGTAAATACATGGCTGTGATCGGCAGTTACAACTATTAATGTTTCTTCTGGGTTGGTGTTTTCCATCGCCACTTTAACGGCTTTAGCAAGCTCAATAGTGTCGTTTAACGCGTTATAAGCATTACCCGCATGATGCGCGTGGTCAATTCGACCCGACTCAACCGTTAAGAAAAAACCTTGCTCGTTGTTATCAAGTACGTTTATTGCTTTTTCGGTCATTTGTGAAAGCGAAGGTTCGCCTGCAACATCGTTTGCGCGGTCAGCTTCGTACTGCATGTGGGATTCGTTAAATAAGCCAAACACTTTAGTGGCGTCGTCACTTATTGCATCAAAACCGGTTTGATCCATTACGTACGTGCCATTTGGATATTGCGTTTTCCACTCTGCGGTTAAGTCGCGGTTATCTGTTCGATCCCCTTCAACAGCACTTACTGCATCGGCTGAATTAAACGCGGCATCTTTTGGTAAAAAGTGACGACGACCGCCGCCCATTACTACGTCAATACCGTCTACATCAACACCACTAAAGCGTGCTTCTAGGTTGGCTTCAAAGTTGACCAATTGCGATGCAATATCTTCACATGTTGCGGCACTTTCTGGCATATCGGAGATATCTTCCCAGTTACGCTCTGCCGATTTAGCATAGGTTGCAGCTGGTGTTGCGTGAGTAATACGCGCTGTAGAAATAATCCCTGTTGCTTTGCCTGCAATTTCAGCAAGCTCTAACGAGGTAACAAGTTCGTGCCCTTTGCCTGATGCACAATTACCACGTTCAACCGCTTCATCAATACCAATAACGCCCGCGTCGGTTTTAACACCCGATGCCATAGCAGTCATAGTGCCTGCCGAATCTGGCGTTTGCGCATCTACGTTGTATGTTTTTACAAAGCCCGAAAAAGGCATAGTTTCAAAGCTTAACTGGTGTTCTTCACCCATTTCACCTTCTAACTGACCCGCTAAAATACGTGCTGCGGTTATGGTAGAAATACCCATACCATCGCCCACAAATAAAATTACGTTTTTAGCCTTGCCGGATTCAGTAACAATGTTGCTACTGGCTGTTTGTGCAGCACCCAATTTTGTTTGTGCTTCACTAAACCACGTATTACTAGTGAGCGAGGCTAACTGCTCGCTTGTTAACGACGTTGCAGGTGCATTACACACTAAATTAGTTGAGTTAACTTCGTCGCTATCTAGCACGTCGTTATTATTGGTATCTGCGCCTACTTGCGTCTCTACACCGCCATTAATACACTGCTCAGAGCCCACTGCAATAGCGTTATCTACTGCGATAATATTATTTTCATTTTTGTTATCGTCACTCGAGCAACCTGCTAGCGCGACCATTACTGCCAAAGAAAGTACCGTTAATTTGTTCATGTTAGCCGCCATTATTGCTGAGTTAGTTCAAGAGCTTGATTAATTAAATGAAATACAACGTTTTGTTCAATTACGCCCTGT
Organism: Pseudoalteromonas sp. RB2-MNA-CIBAN-0110; assembly: GCF_040309305.1. Classification (NCBI taxonomy): domain Bacteria; kingdom Pseudomonadati; phylum Pseudomonadota; class Gammaproteobacteria; order Alteromonadales; family Pseudoalteromonadaceae; genus Pseudoalteromonas; species Pseudoalteromonas sp. RB2-MNA-CIBAN-0110. The sequence continues at coordinate 103,268 of NZ_JBEOOQ010000009.1, forward strand.
GCTAGCTGAGCACCAGGACCTTTTGCATGCAAAGATATGTCTTCACCTGCGTGTGTTTCTGAACCCATTGGTACAGTTGCTTCTTGGTGAAAACCTGGGGTTGTTGTATCTACGCCATTTAGCTCAACACGCCCTGCTACAGCAGCACTTGTGTAACTTGCATCAGCGTTGGTCTCACTGCCTAAATTTCTAAAACCTAAACCATTTGCGTAACCTACCGTGGTGTACGGCATATCGTCGGCGGCTAGGCTTGGTGTTGTTGCACCTACTGCAACTACTTGACCTAAAATTGGATTACCACGCTTAGGGTAGCCTGCAATAGTAAATACATGGCTGTGATCGGCGGTTACTAAAATAAGGGTTTCTTCTGGATTGGTGTTATCTACCGCTGCTTGCACGGCTTTAGCAAACTCAATGGTGTCGTTAAGCGCGTTGTATGCATTGCCCGCGTGGTGCGCGTGGTCAATTCGACCCGACTCAACCGTTAAGAAAAATCCATTATCGTTTTTACCAAGCACTTCAATTGCTTTAGTGGTCATATCGGTAAGCGAAGGCTCGCCCGCTACATCGTTTGCGCGGTCAGCTTCGTACTGCATGTGGGATTCGTTAAATAAACCAAATACCTTAGTGGCGTCGTCTGCTATTGCATCAAAGCCTGTTTGATCCATTACGTACGTAGCATCTGGGTATTGTGTTTGCCACTCAGTCACTAAGTTGCGCTCGTCAGTACGGTCGCCTTCTATAGCGCTTACTGCATCTGCTGAGTTAGCTGTTTCGTCTTTTGGTAAAAAGTGACGACGACCGCCACCCATCACAAAATCAAGACCGTCTACGTCGGTCCCTACAAATCGTGCTTCTAGGTTTTTTTCAAAGTTAACCAGTTGCGATGCAATGTCTTCACAGCCACCTGTTACTGCATCTTCTGGCATATCTGATACGTCTTCCCAGTTACGGTCAGCCGATTTAGCATACGTGGCAGCAGGGGTTGCATGAGTAATACGTGCTGTAGAAATAATACCGGTAGATAGCCCTTTAATTTCAGCCAATTCGGTCGCGGTAAGAAGCTCGTTACCTGCCACTGTTGAACACACGCCGCGTTCAATATCTTCGTCTACACCAATAACGCCCACATCGGTTTTTACACCCGAAATAATAGCCGTCATCGTGCCGGCTGAGTCGGGAGTTTGCGCATCTACGTTATACGTTTTAACTTGTGCAGAGTATGGGAACTCTTCAAAACTTAAATAACCTTCTTCGCCAGATTGGTTATTACGCTGCCCTTGTAAAATGCGCGCGGCGGTAAGTGTAGAAATACCCATGCCATCGCCCACAAATAAAATGACGTTTTTAGCTTTAGTGGCTTGTGTAGCCTGCGCTTGTGCTGTTTTTGTTGTTAGTTTAGTTTGCGCAGCGCTATACCAGCTGCTGTCTTTTTGGCTTTGCGGTAGTACATCAGCATGGCTCACTGCGCTAAATGCAAATGTTAGCGCGATTGCCGCAGCGACTTTTTTAATTTTCATCCGTAATTCCCATTGTTTAGTGGTTATTTTTTGAAATGTGTAAACACAAAAAAGATCAACCGCTGCACTATAGAAAACAGATGTGACTGATAAAGGTAATTTTGATGAAAGTAAAATGACTAAACTATTACAAAAATAAGTCACAAAAAAAGCGCAACGTGTTAAACGTTGCGCTTTTAAGGGAAATTATTGAGGGAGTTATTTAAATATTAAAAACGTGCTTTAAACGATACCCCAAAGTAGCGCTCTGCATCGCGCGGTATTTGGTAACGGAAGTTATCGCCACTGTAGGTAGTTACGTAGCTTTCGTCGGTTAAATTTTTAGCAATAAGCGATACTCTAAACGCGTCATCTTTAAACGACAAACCCACACTTGCGTTTAAAATACCGTAATCTGGTAATAAAGCAGCTGGATTAAATTCGCCTACGTTGTCTGGTAGGTCTGAGTATTGCTCATCGGTGTAAATGTATGAGCTGTTTATGTGTACGTTAAAACCATGGTCGGTTTCAATAAAGTAATCAGCCGTTAGTGAGTATTTAAGATCTGGCGAAAATGGTACATCTAAACCTGAGCGGTCAGTACACGAGCCCGCGGCTACCTCTGCCGGACAATTAAACTCGTCAATTTCAGCTTTAATGTAAGCAACACCACCGGTAAGCGTTAGCGACTCTGTTGCAGCCCACATAAAGTCAACTTCAACACCTTGTGTACTTACGTCGCCCGCATTGGTTAAGCGCGTAATACAAGTGCCGTCTGAACAGTCAAAGTTGTTAGCTTGAAAGCCTTCAATTTCGGTTCTGAAAAGAGCCATGTTAAATACAAATTCGCGGCTTGCGTATTTGTAGCCTATTTCATAAGCGTCTGACTCTTCAGGTGCTATTTCGCGGCTGTCGTTATCTGGATTAAAGTTATAATAAATATTAAACCCAGGGCCTTTGTAACCTTGCGAGTAAGTACCGTATACCATTTGACCATCGCCTAAATCGTATTGCATACCTAGACGACCCGATACGTTGGTTTCTTCGGCTTTGCCTTCATCATCTGTATTAAGTGTTGCTGGGCGCACGCCTACACCGGTGCGGCCATATACATCATTACTTACACGGCGATGCGTGTAAGACACTTCATCGTCGGTGTAACGAATACCAAATAAAACGCGTAAATCTTCAGATAAATCGTAGGTACCATCGGCAAAGGCCGCCCAGTTATTAAATTCTGTGCTCATAAAAGCAGTGGCCGATACAATATCGTTTGCGTTACAGCTAACGCCTAGGCCTTGTGTGTAACCTTCTAAATCAGCAAGTGCTGTATCAAGCTCAGCGCCCGATAAGTTATTTTGCGCGTAAAAAGCCATTGCGCTATCAAGCTGGCCACCATTATTTTGACAACTTGCATCGCGGGTAAAGTTACGTTGTGAGTCCATGTTCCAGTAAAATAAGCCGGCAACATAGTTAAATGGCCCAGCTAGGTTTGATGTAACTCTAAACTCTTGTGAAAACTGATCCCATTGCTGTGCACCAATATCATGTAACTGAAACGGCGCGCCAAATACCGGCTCACTGCTGTCGCCAGCAATAGAGGTAAAGTCGCCTTCGCGGTATTCTGTGTTATCCCATGAACGCTGTGCTGTAATTGAAGTATACGTATAATCGCCAATTGTTTTATCAACTTGCACCGAAAATGCGCTATGTTCGTCAATTGTGCGCGACTCGTAGTCATGGTCAACTTTGCGCTGGTCGAGGTCAATATCGGCTACACCATCCACAATGCCGTTACTGTTTGGCGCTGCTTTTGAATCAGGATTACGACCACTTGGCAGGGCTTCTAAGTCGGCACAACAGTCGTCATCTGCGTTATAAAACTCAGCTATAAACTTTACGCTTAAGTCGTCCTCTGGCTCGTATTTAAATACAGCACGTGCACCTTCGCGGTCATAACCGTTTACTTTTTCGTTGTTATAAACGTTATCAATGTAACCGTCAAACTTGCCTTTAAATACCGTTAAGCTAGCGGCTAAATCGTCGGTTAAACCGCCGCTTATAACACCTTTAAAACGGTATTCGTTATCTTGATAGAACGAGGTCTCTACGCTGCCGGTTGTGTCGTACGACGGATCTTTAGTGGTAATATTTACCACACCTGCTGAGGCGTTTTTGCCAAATAACGTACCTTGTGGCCCGCGTAATACTTCAATGCGGTCTACGTCGTATAAATCGGCAAATGCTTGACCCGAGCGGCCAAGTACCACGCCATCAACAACAGTTGCCACACTTGGTTCGGCAGCAATACTAAATGAAATAGTACCAATACCGCGCACTGTTAGCGCTGAGTTACGTGTTGTGGTGCCTTTTCTAAAGCTAACCGAAGGAACAAGTGACTGTAAGCCTTCCATGTTATTAGCAAAAGCTGAATTAATTTGATCGCTATTAAGTACCGATACCGCAACAGGTACTTCGTTTAAACTTTGCGTTCTTTTTTGTGAAGTAACGACTATTTTTTCAAATGTATCGTTTTTAGCTGTTTCTGTTTTTTGTTGTTCTTGTTCGGTTTGCTCTTGCTGTGCATGTACCTGCGCGCTAAGCGCTAAACCGGTTGTCATTGCTAACGTGACTGCCAAGCTTAAGACGGACTTTTTAGCTCTCATGTCATTCTCCATATTGTGCGTGTGCTGTGTGGTACCGCGCTAGCAATTGTGTGAGTTGCTAAAAAGCGGTGTCAGTGTGTGTGATACTTTCCTTAAAGCTCTTATATCTTATATCTTATATAAGAGCTTTAAATTTAAACAAACTATCTTACTAATGCAAACATTATGTGAATTAAATGTGATTTGAGTTTGGTGTATAGAATATGGCCGCACGTTATGCGGCGTTTTTAGCCCCAATACGCGCTAAGCTATTTTCGTAACGAACCTGCCAACGACGTACACTCCACCAGCTAAGCACTAAAACAGTAGACCAAACAGCAACTAAACTTGGTACAAAGTACACACTGGTTCCACCCACTAATCCGAGCGGCGAAAACAATATATACAAGCTAACAATCAAGCCTACTAATACAATTGCGCAAGGTAATGCGTATTTCCAAGGATTAAGGTCTACCTCGGCTTTGCGTGTAAATTGCCATGGTGTTTTAAGTGGTTTGTAGTAACCAATACCCAGCATTATTGCTAATTCAATTAAGAACAAAATGGCGTAAATATGAATAAAGTTAATGTCTACATCCCATACAAATTTAAGCAAGGTGTAGGCAATAATATGGAATATAATCGCGACTTTAGCGCCCAGTGCAGGCACTTTTCGAGTAAACAAACCAACCAATACAATTGTGATGACCGGAATGTTGTAAAAACCTGTAAACACACGAATAATGTGCCATAAACCTTCAGGCGCAAACATCAATAATGGCGCAGTTATAAACGACAATATGGCAATAACAATACTGGTAATTTTGGCTACTTTTATAAGTTGGCTGTCTGTTACTTTATTTTTTTTCATTGGCTTATAAACGTCTAAGCAAAATAAGGTCGCCGCGCTATTGAGCAATGAATTAAATGAGCTAAATACAGCACCTAGCAATACGGCCAAAAAGAAGCCAGATAAATACTGTGGAAGTACTTCTTTTACCAAATGTGGGTAAGCTAAATCGATAGTTGGCAGGCTTTCGTGTTTATAAAGATGGTAAGCAATAACGCCTGGGATCATCATCATAAACGGTACTAGCACTTTAAAGTACCCTGAAAACAATACCCCTTTTTGACCTTCAACTAAGTTTTTAGCGCCCAATGTACGCTGGATCACATACTGATTAGTGCCCCAATAAAACAAATTAGCTAAGATCATCCCTGTAAAAATAGTGCCAAATGGCACGGGATCATCGCTACTACCAATAGCATTGAGCTTTTCTGTGTCGGTGTTTACTAGGGTGCTTAACCCTTCTGAAAAACTACCATCACCCAATGCAATTAAGCCCAGTGTTGGCACTAAAATACCAATAATTAATAACCCAACACCGTTAATGGTATCTGATACCGCAACCGCCTTTAAACCTCCAAATACAGCATAAATAGCCCCAACTGAACCCACTGTAATAATGGTCACAATTAGGCTTGCTTGGTAGCTCATATTTAATAAGGTGGGTACATCAAAAAGTCTAAGTACGGCAATTGATCCTGAGTACAAAACAGAAGGGATCGTTATAAAACAATACCCTACCATAAATAAGATCACCGTCATGCGTCGTACGGTATCGTCAAAACGATCCCGTAAAAATTCAGGTAAGGTAGAAAACGCGCCCGCTAAATAACGAGGCAAAAAGATCAACGCCATAATAATGGTTGAGATCCCTGCGGTTACTTCCCACGCCATTGAGCTTAGGTTGTAACCATAAGCTGAGCCATTAAGACCAATTAGTTGCTCGGCCGATAAGTTAGTGAGGATCATCGACCCTGCTATAAATGTACCTGTTAACCCACGACCCGCTAAAAAGTAGCCATCTTGGGTGTTAACTTCCCCTTTGGTTTTTTGGTACGAGATATATCCCACCAGCGCCATAAACGCCAAGCACGATAGCAGTGTCATGGTAATGTTCATACCTTCCATCTTGCGCCCCTTTTAGCTTACTTTACTCGGTAAAAAGTAAGCTAATATCTTTATTATTGTGTGTTGTATGAGTGTTGTGTGTGTTTTTTATTAAGCCGAGTTTTATTTAGGCCATGCTGTTAATTGGCTCATGTCTTGTTCTGTGTGTTGAACCTCTGGGCCAAGCATTAGGCTGTCGCCTTCGCGTACAAATACTGCCATTTCTTCAAGTGCGAGTGTGTGCTCGTAGTACTTACTCCCTTCGTAAACTTGTTTATCGGGGAAGCGAATCCAATTGCCTTGCGGTAAATAAAACTTAACTTTACCATTTGGTACTACACACGGTACAACCAGTAATTTTTCACCGCACATAAATTGCTGATCAAAACTATGTGCCAGTACATCATCAGGAAATGCCAATACCATGGCACGCTGAATCGGCAAGCCTGTTTGCTGCGCTTGCTCTGCACATGTTTGTAAGTACGGAATTAACTGGTAGCGTAATTTAAGTGCTGCAAATACCGCATCACTTGCTTGCTCGGTGTAAGACCACGGTTCGCGAGGACCAATACCGTGTAAGCGCATATGTGCGCTAAATACCGACGCTTGTGCCCAGCGCACGTAAAGTTCTGCGTCGCGGGTGTCTTTGTAAAAACCACCAATGTCGGTTGCAAAAAATGGCCCACCCGACATACCCCACGCTAAACTGCCACGAATGCTTGCCGCTAAACCCTGCCAATCGGCTTGCGGATCGCCGCCCCACTGTGCAGGAAAGCGTTGGCTGCCCGTCCATGCTGAACGGCTAAACAAAAATGGCCCAGTTTTACAGTATTTTTCGGCGGCCTCAAAAACGCAGCGGTTGTACAACATGCTGTAAACGTTGTGCAGCCTAATACCGCTATCACCACTGTGAGATATCATATTGTCGTCTTCTAGCTGCTCGCCAAAATCCGCTTTTATCATATCTACGCCAAGCTCAAACAAAGGCTTATGCGATTCGAGCCAATATTCGTAAGCATCAGGGTGCGTAAAATCTAAAATACCCGATTCTGGCAGCGGCGTAAGTACTTCGCCAAATGGGCTTAAATCCCACTCGTATTGATACGCTTTACCTGTGCGTTTGTCTTTTATTAGCCAACCGTTTTCGGCCGCTTTAGCAAATAATGGGTTATTTACCGAGATCATCGGGTATTCCCACACACAAATTTTAAAATCCATCGCTTTTAATTCATCAAGCACAGGTTTTGGGTCGGCGTAGCGTGTTGGGTCCCATTCAAATGCAAAGCGGGTGTCGGTGTCTTGCCATGCACGGCCATCAAGAGTAATTACGTCGCACGGCATATTTTTAGCGCGCACTTCGCGGGCAACACTAAGTAATTCGTCAGCATCTTTGTAATACGCTTTTGATAAAATAACACCAAAGCTCCACTGCGGTGGCACCGGTGCAAAACCTGTTAGCTCGCAGTAACGGTTGATGCTTTGGGCAGGTGTTTGTTCTTGATATAAAAATACATCTAGCGCGTCGTCTTCAACTAAACATACATATGCACGTTGCGACCAAAGTGCATAACCTACGCCATGAGTTACCGGTGCGGGTGTATGTACAAATAAATTCCAGCCTTCTGGGCTCCATGCATACGGGGTATTTTTATAAGATTTTTCGGCGTTAACACCTAGCGCATCGTGGTTGTATGAACGAATAAGTTGGCCGCGTTTATCAAGCTTGCCCCATTTTTCGCCAAGACCATACACGGCTTCGTCGTAGTTAAGCTCTAAACTTAATATCCAGCCGTCATCTGTTTTAGCTAGTGGCGGTAAACGGTGCTGGCGTACAAAGTGACCATCAGTTGCTGATTGCTGTACTAGCTCATCGTTTTTATAAAGTTTGAAATGAAAAGGGTCGCTGTAAAATTCTAGGCGGTATTCGCCACCACTTACGCTGTAATCATTATTGTTTTTGCTAAGTGTTAGGGGGTATTCTGATGGGGTTGTGGTTAATATTTTAAATTGCTCGTCATGCGTGGTGCCTGCATTTAAACGTAAGCCAAACTGGCTAATCGTTACGCTAATATCACCAAACTGAGTGGGCAAAACCAGCACATTACCTTGTAACTTTGGCTGTGCGGTTAAGCGTGCTGGCTCTATTGCGTTCCAGTCTGGCTCACGTAATTCAAATGCATTCATGGGAGTTCCTTAACCAATTATTAGTCTTGTATAAGACACAAGTTAAATAATTGTAATCCCCATGTCAACGTAAATAAACTCAAGATGAATTATTTACATCGCGATTTTTAAAATATCCCCGGCGCCGATGTTGCCACCAGCGATATACCACTTAGGCCAAGCAATGCAATTGCTATAATACGTACCCATTTAGCGTCAACGTAGGGCGTTAATTTACGAGCAAAATGCGTAACTAGCAACACTAAAGGAATAGCCGCTGCAATTAAAAACATAATGTCGAGCCCAGGCAAAGTACCAAATAAAGCGATACCTACACGTACTAGTCCACCGATAGTAAATACCGCTAATAACGTACTGCGAATAGCTTCAATGGACCAACTTTGCTTATAACATTGAAACACAAGCGGCGGCCCTGAGGTTGAAAACAACCCTCCAAGTAACCCACTCACCCCACCGGCGATTAAGAACGAACGAGGACGACTTTGTTTATTGGCACGATCGCGGCCAATCAGCATTAAAGCGCAGCACAATAGAATGCTTACGCCTAAAATAAAGTTTAAATAGTGCGTTAAATGCGACGACATAAACTCAAGCAGTACAAAACCTACCAGCATTAACGGAATACCGGTATACAACATAAGTTTTAGCTCGGGTACTTTTACCGAGCTGCGGTTTTTAACCACCACGGTTGTAGAGTTAACCAAACCCAGCAAACTCACCAAAAATGTAGTTGCCGTAAGTGGCAATACATCAAGTAACGTAAAGCTTGCAACCACCAGCAACCCAAAGCCAAACCCGCTAAGAGTTTGCATTACAGTGGCAAGGCTTAGGCACAGCGCCATAAGCAAAATGAGTTCAAAAGAAATACTGAGCACTTTTAATTTCCTAAGGGTGAGCTATTGTAGTGTAACGATTTGTTTTTAGGCATAATGTATATTTTGCGCCTATTAAACATTACAGCAGTAGTTCAAGTTTAATTGAGCTAGCGCAAATATGCGTAAAAGGTTTCACCTATGCTATAACTACAGGTGGATTAAATTTAATGGTAAATAATAATGAGTAACTCTATGTTTGATCACAAATTAAGTGGCCCAAGCTTGGCTTTTCAACCACTTTACTTACAAGTGGCTGATTATATTAAACAGCTCATTGTTGAAAGACGTTGGGTACCTGGCGAAGCATTACCAAGCGAATTTCGCCTTGCTGAAGAATTTAACGTAAGCCAAGGTACAGTTCGTAAAGCACTAAACTTATTAACCGACAATAAAATAGTAACTCGTCGCCAAGGCGTTGGTACGTTTGTATCGCAACATACTGCGCAAGATGCCTTATTTAGGTTTTTTCCGTTACAAGCAGACGGTAAAGGTGCCGATTTGCCAAAGGCTGAACTGCTATCGGTTGAGCTTTGTGCAGCGCCAGTTGAAGTAATAGAAGCGTTACAACTCAATAAAAAAGACAAAGTTACCAAGCTTGTTCGTAGGCGTATTCTTGATAACGAATTTTGCATGAGCGAAACTATATACCTACCACAAAGCTACTTTCCTGATATACATCAAAGTAGTGATATTCCGCATACATTGTACCATTACTATCAGACCAAATTTAACCAAACTGTACACAAAACCCAAGACAGTATTAAAGCCGTACTTGCTACAATGGATGATGCCAAAATGCTTGCTATAAAAGCTGGCGATCCACTGCTGTTGGTATCACGCATTACCGAATCAATCGAAGGTAAACGTATTGAATACCGCCAAAGTAAATGCCGTAGCGATCATTACCACTATCAAATTGAACTTGATTAATTAAAAGCGTGTTTAGTGCTAAAAACCCACTTTAGCGCATAATAATTAAATATTTTTTAAAGGCAGCAAACGCTGCCTTTTTGCTGCCTGTAGGTTTTTTAACTGAACCATTTACTGCTTTGCTGTTAACACAGTATTGACACTGTTTGATTCGTATAATAACTTATGTCTTATACAAGACCTAAGTCATTATGCATTTTTAACAGGAATTCCCAATGAGTTCATTAAATAATATCCCTCCAGTAGGGTTCGGTTTATGGAAAGTCGCGCAAGAAGATTGTGCACAAACGGTATACCAAGCCATTAAGGCAGGTTACCGCCATCTTGATTGCGCATCAGACTACGGTAACGAAGAACAAGTAGGCGATGGCATCGCCCAAGCAATAAACGATGGCTTATGTACCCGTGAAGAATTATGGGTAACATCAAAACTGTGGAATACCTTTCATGCACCAGAGCATGTTGGCCTCGCGATTGATAAAACACTGAGTGATTTAAAGCTAGATTACCTAGACTTATACCTAATTCATTTTCCGATTGCGCAAACATTTGTGCCAATAGAAACCCGCTATCCACCAGAGTGGTTTGTTGACCCTACAGCGCAAAACCCACAAATGGAGCTTGCAAAAGTACCACTGTATTTAACGTGGCAAGCAATGGAAGAACAAGTACACAACAACAAAGCAAAACGCATTGGGATATGTAATTACTCAAGCGCACTGCTTCACGACTTAATGACCTACGCAAATATCAAACCCGCTATGTTGCAAATTGAGTCGCACCCTTATTTAACGCAAGAGCGATTAGTAAGACTCGCAAAGCAGTACGATATTCCGGTTACTGCGTTTTCACCACTGGGTGCGCTTTCATACCTTGAGCTAGAAATGGCTGATAAAACTGAATCAGTTCTTGAGCAAAGCGTTGTTAAAGCGGCCGCACACAATCATGGCAAAACGCCAGCACAAGTAGTTCTTCGCTGGGGCGTGCAACGCGGCACTGCCATTATTCCTAAAACCTCAAAACTTGAACGCATGAAAGAAAATCTCACACTGTTTGATTTTGAAATAACAGAGCAAGAAATGGCGCAAATTTCTGCGCTTAACAGTAATCGCCGATTCAACGACCCTGGGCACTTTTGTGAAGCTGCCTTTAACCGCTTTCACCCAATTTACGATTAGGAACATACAATGTCAGCTACCGAAATTAACTACGCCTCAGTGCCAACTCAATTAACATTCGATGATTCGGTTTTTCCGTGCATTGTTGTTAATAACAATAACGCCAGCACCGTTGAAGAAGCGGTAGCTTTCATTCGCGCAAATAAAAGTGAATTGGCTACAAAACTTCGCAGCTCAGGTGCTGTGTTGTTTCGTGGCTTTCCTGTAAATAGCGCCGAAACATTTGATACTTTTTCAGCCGGGTTTGATTATGACAATTTTACTTATAAAGAGTCACTGTCTAACGCGGTACGTATTAATTTTACCGAACGTGTATTTACAGCTAACGAAGCGCCAAAAGATGTAGAAATATACTTACATCACGAAATGGCGCAAACGCCTATTTCGCCAAGTAAATTATTCTTCTTTTGTAAATCGGCCGCAGAAGAAGGCGGTGCAACACCTCTTTGCCGATCAGATAAATTATTTAGTGCATTAAAAGAATACGACAGCAAGCTTGCCCATGACTTTGAACACAAAGGCCTAAAATATACCACCTATATGCCAGCCGCTGACGACGCAACATCAGGCCAAGGCCGAAGCTGGAAAAGTACGCTAAGTGTAGAAACCAAAGACGAAGCACATAATAAATTAACCGAACTTGGTTACGAGTGGGAATGGCTTGAAGACGGCTCACTAAAAGCCGTTACACCAGTACTACCTGCTGTAGTAACTCTTGAAAACAACGTACAGGTTTTTTATAACCAACTGATTGCCGCTTACATGGGCTGGAAAGGTGTACGCGATAATCCATCAATTGCCATTACCTTTGGTGATGGTAGTGCGATTCCTAAAGTTGGACTTGATAAAATTGTGGAGCTTTCTAAAGTATTTACCTTTGATCTTGCATGGCAAGACGGTGACGTTGCTTTAGTTGATAACGAAATGGCTATGCATGGTCGTCGCCCTTTTACAGGTGAACGTAAGCGCCAAGTATTAGTAGCACTTACCGCAGCTAAAGCGTAATGCAGCGCTTAAGTAGTAAATTAAGCTGTAAAATATCACCTTTATGGCAAGGTGCCAGCATTGCTGCAATGACTGGCCTTGCCGCCTTATTTTTAAGCGAACATTATGGTGCGCCAGCCATGTTGTTTGCTTTGTTACTGGGTATGGCAGTCTCATTTTTGTATCAAAGCGATAGCCCTTGCGCCAAAGGTATCGATTTTACTGGCACCACGATTTTGCGTGTAGGTATAGTACTGCTAGGCACACGCATTGCGCTGGGAGATTTAGTAACACTGGGTTGGCAAACAGCACTTATGTTAGCGGGCGCCATATTTACCACTATTATTTTAGGTGTAGTGCTAGCGCGCGCATTTGGCTTACAAAAACGCTTTGGTGCACTAACAGGTGGCTCGGTTGCTATTTGTGGAGCGTCTGCTGCGCTGGCTATCTCGTCTATTATGCCAAACAGCGAACATAAAGAGCGCGACACCTTATTAACCGTTATTGGCGTAACAGCTATGTCGACCCTTGCTATGATCCTCTACCCTATTGTGGTTAATTATCTTGAGTTTGACGCCCATAATGCAGGCGTATTCTTAGGTGGCACAATACATGATGTAGCCCAGGTAGTGGGTGCAGGTTATTCGGTATCACCAGAGACAGGCGATATAGCAACTCTAACTAAACTTGTACGTGTTGCCATGCTACTACCTGTTGTACTTATTATGATGGTCGTTATTAATCGCTCAAACAAAGAAAAACACGGAGAATTACCTAAAGTACCTGGCTTTTTAATTGGCTTTGTAATACTCATGATAATAAATAGCTGCTTTTCACTTCCTACAATAGTACTTGAAACCGCTAACGAACTTTCGCAGTTCTTTTTAATTGCGGCTATTTCAGCTATAGGAATGAAAACTAATTTAGGAAAGCTTACCGAAGTAAGTATGAAACCCATTATTTTAATTGTGGCTGAAACACTTTGGATTGCATTATTAATACTTGGATTTGTAATTTGGAGCTAATGAATCAAGTTATTTAAGGTATATATCAAAAAAATCAGTAGGTAATTAGGTCATGTTTTAACCACTTAAAACTTGCATTTTGCCTACTCTAGAACCGCGTACTAATACAAACATAAAGCATTGATTAAATTAAAATTAACTTAAATTCAGACGCAAAAAAGATCACCTAAATCATGACTGGTTAGTTAAAAAACAAACAAACTAATAAAGCACTTACTCTAAAATAAATTTACAATAGGGCTTGGTATATAGCTCAATTTACTGTTATCCTGCTTGGCATCGGGTTGACAGAAAACCCTATTTATTTGTAAGTACCACGTTGTTTTAGTAATAATCCTTCGCGTTATCCTCAGTTAAATGTATGTTTTCTTCCTGTTAAATTGCCTAATTTAAGGCGCACTTTTATTAATTCTTAGGATACTATTATGTCTAATACTACAACTGGTACAGTTAAATTTTTCAACGAAGCAAAAGGTTTTGGTTTCATCGAGCAAGAATCTGGTCCTGATGTTTTCGCACATTTCAGCGCAATCTCTGGCGACGGTTTCAAAACTCTAGCTGAAGGCCAACGTGTACAGTTTACTGTTACTCAAGGTCAAAAAGGTCCACAAGCTGAAAACATCGTTAGCATCTAATTGCTTTCGTTAAAATGGGTTAGCAATAACCCATTTTGAATACTAGTTTGAAAGAAGTTTTGTTTTATTTGTTAGTACCCCGTTGTTTTAGTAATAATCCTACGCGATATCCTCAAGTTAACTATTTTTTCCGGCTCAATCGCCTCTTTTCAGGCACACTTATATTAATTTTTTAGGATACATATTATGTCTACTACAACTACTGGTTCAGTAAAATGGTTTAACGAAGCAAAAGGTTTTGGTTTTATCGAGCAAGAATCTGGCGCAGACGTGTTCGCACATTTTAGCGCTATCTCTGGCGACGGTTTTAAAACTTTAGCTGAAGGCCAACGTGTACAGTTTACTGTTACTCAAGGTCAAAAAGGCCCACAAGCCGAGAACATTGTTAGCATCTAATTGCTACACAATTTAATGGGTTAGTAATAACCCATTTTGAATACTAGTTTGAAAGAAGTTTTGTTTTATTTGTTAGTACCCCGTTGTTTTAGTAATAATCCT